>JAJFMO010000033.1 GCA_020697475.1 Paenibacillaceae bacterium
ACACCATCGTCACCTACCAACGCTCCTGCCACATGACGAACGTGCAGCGGGTCACCCGCGAGCCGTTGGCGCTGCTCCGATCCATCCCCGGCATCACCGTGCGTGAGATGGCCGACAAGGACAAGTGCTGCGGCTCGGCGGGCATTTACAACCTCGTCAACTACGAGGATTCCATGGACATCCTGGACGTCAAAATGTCCAACGTCAAAAAAACCGGAGCCGTCACGATCGTTACGACCAACCCTGGCTGTCTGCTGCAGATGCAGCTCGGCATTACCCGCGAAGGGCTGCAAAGCAAGATGAGAGCGGTTCACCTGGCTGACCTGCTCGCCGAAGCCTGCGGAATAGGAAAGGAATGAACAGGTTCATGACAAACATCATCCATATCAACGACTTTGCCGACTATATCGGCGACAATCAAGACATGGGCTCGGCCATCTTCCATGCAGTACAACAATGCGCCAAGCAGCCGAACACCGTACTTTCCTTTCCTCAAAATACCTATCACGTCCACCCGGACCGGTGCGACGAACAGTACCTGTTTATTTCCAATCACGACCATAGCCTCAAGCGAATCGCCTTTGCCCTGGAAAACTTAAGCGATGTGACAATTGACGGGAACGGCTCACAGTTCATGTTCCATGGCCGAGTAATGCCGTTCATGCTTCGCAACTGCAAGAACGTGACGATCAGAAACCTCAGCATAGACTACGAACGCCCCTTTTTCACCCAGGGAGTCGTTCTCGATGCGAGTTTGGAGCATGTCACCTTGAACATCGATCCGGAGGAGTATCCGTTCTATGTGGAGGACGGGATTATCCATTTCTACAGCCCGGATGAATGGGACAATACCTATATTAAGTGGTTTGTAGAATTTGACCCCAAGCGCCGGGCTCCGGCTTACGGTTTCGGGGACAGCAATTTGCGAACTCAGCAGGTGAAGGCAGAGCTGCTAAGCCGCGATACGGTGAAATTCAGCGCCCAATTCAGGCAAATCCATACCGTTGGAAACGTCATCAACATTACGCACGAACAACGATATAACCCTGGCCTTTTCATTGACGAATCCGAGAATGTTGTATTGGAAAATATCCAGATCTTCCATGCGGGAGCCATGGGAGTCATCGCTCAAAACAGCCGGAATATTTCCCTGAACCAGGTCGATGTCACCGTCCGCGAGGGAAGCTCGAGGGTGGTTTCGACGAACAACGACGCCACCCATTTTGTGAACTGCGAAGGGCTGATTAAACTGGAAAACTGCACGTTCCAGCATCAACTCGACGATGGAACCAACGTGCACGGGATGTACAATGAAGTGTCCAGGGTGTATTCGGAACGGTTGATCGAAGTGCAAATTATGCATTTTCAACAGGTTGGGGTATGTATTTATCGCAAAGGCGACCGGGTGGCGATCGTCGATAAAGATACACAATTGCCCAAAGGGCATGCCACAGTTACGAATGTGGAGCAGAGGAATCAACATTTCATTGAGCTTTCCGTGGAAGCCGAACCGGGAACGCAAATTCACATGGGAGATATCGTCGAAAATGTGGACCGCATGCCGGAGGTGGAAATCCGCCATTGCCGAATCGGCGACAACCGGGCGAGAGGGTTGCTGATTGCCACGAATCGGAGGGCGCTTGTTGAAGATAATCATTTTTATACGAGCGGTTCGTCGATCTCTTCCGGAACGGAAACTTTCCACTGGTACGAATCCGGAGCCATTCGCGATTTGACGATCCGCAGGAATAAGTTTATCAATTGCGGCTATGGCAAATGGGGGGACGGGGTGATTCGGATCCAGCCCAAATTTCAAAATCCCCAGGAACAAGAATGCCTCGTCCATAACATTAAAGTGACGGAAAATGAGTTTTACACGTTTAAACCGACGATTCTAAATTTGTTTTGCTCACAAGGCGTCGAGTTTTCCCGGAATCAAATCCGGCGTTCTACGGATTTTCAACCGTTCGGCCCTCTGAAGCATTGTATGGAGCTCGCCGCTTGCGAACAGGTCGTCATCAAGGATAATCACTTTGAGGGGTTTGAGGAATCAGAGTTGATCCAGGCGGATTCGCGATCGTCGAAAAGTTTAATTACTACAAACAATCAATTTGCGAAAAAGGGAGATGGGGAAAATTGAACAGACCGAATATTTTGTTTGCGATTGCCGACGATGCTTCCCACATGAGCGCTTATGGGCACCGGTTTGTGCATACGCCCAATTTTGACAGAGTGGCTCAAGCGGGAATGCTGTTCATGAATGCTTTTACGACGAACCCGAAATGCGCCCCATCGAGAGCGAGCTTGTTGACAGGGATGCATACATGGCAGCTGGAAGAAGCTAGCGTTCATCAAGGCATTTTTCCCGCAAAATTCAAAGTGGTGCCCGATCTCCTCGAAGAGGCAGGCTATTTCGTGGGCTATACCGGCAAAGGGTGGGGACCCGGGGATTGGAAGGCAGGCGGGTTCACGCGGAATCCGGCTGGTCCGGAATTCAGTTCAAACCGGCTCTCGCCGCCGGAGAATACGAACATAAGCGCCAAGGATTACGCGGCTAATTTTGCGGATTTTCTTGCTCAACGGCCGCAAGGTCAACCGTTCTACTTCTGGTATGGCGGTCATGAACCTCATCGTCCGTACTACTTCGGGGAGGGGGCCAGGGCTGGCAAGAAGATAGAAGATGTCGATGTACCGCCGTATCTCCCGAATGACGATATTGTGAAAAATGATCTGCTCGACTATGCCTATGAAATTGAATGGTTCGACCGGCACCTCGGATTGATGCTCGATCAACTGGAGGAAATCGGGGAATTGGACAACACGATCGTTGTCGTGACTTCGGATAACGGAATGCCGTTTCCACGGGTCAAAGGGCAAATGTATGAACAAGATTTCAAGCTGCCTCTGGCCATATGCTGGAAGAACGCAGCGAAAGGCGGCCGGAAAATCGACGACCTGGTCAGCTTTATTGATTTGGCCCCCACTTTCTTGGAAGCTGCTGGGGTGGACAAGCATCCGCAATATGCGGGGAGCAGCTTGCAGAGCATTTTCCAATCCGATCGGGCCGGCAGAGTGGATGACTCGCGCAATCGGGCATTCATGGCTAAGGAAAGGCACGATGTCGGACGAGAAGGAGACGTAGGGTATCCCGTTCGTTGTATTCGTACCGAGCAGTATTTATATGTCCGAAATTTCGCACCGGATCGGTGGCCGGCCGGCAATCCGGAAACCGGATATTCGAATGTCGATCCTTCGCCGACGAAAGAGCTTATTTTGACGCAGCATGAACAAGGGGAAGAAAAATATTACAATCTATCGTTTGGCAAAAGACCTGCGGAGGAGTTGTACCATATTGTGGACGACTCTGCCTGTATGAACAATTTGGCGGAATTGCCGGAATATGCGGACTTGAAACAATCGTTGTGGAACGAGTTGAAGGCGAAGCTGGAACAGACTGGGGATCCGCGTATGTTTGGCCATGGCGATCGATTCGATCAATACGCGTATACCGGCGGGGGAATGAAAACCAATTCGTGGGAAGCCTATTTGAAAGGGAATTATGTGGACAAAAATAAAGCGCATCGCGAAAAGTATTGGAAATGAATCGGTCTGAGGATTAGATGAGGCAGGGTGAGAGAATACGCCTATTTCATATGGACGAGTGCCCTAGCTCCAGCAGTTGGAATAAAGTGTATCATTCCAACTGTAAAGGAGAACGAATATGAGCGCCGACAATCAACAAGCGATTTTCCCTTACGCGACAACCGGTCGACCTGTTCATTACCCTGCTCATCCGTATTATCATCCATACGTCTATCATCCGATGTACCATTACCATCCCTTTTTTCATCCCTATTATCACCCGTACCATCCGCACCACCCTTTCCACCAGCATCACCCGCACCACCCGCACCATCCGCACCATCCGCACCATCCGCACCATCCGCACCACCATCATCACAACCATTGATGCTGTTGAAAAAAGGCGGTTCTCCGAAGGGAGACCGCTTTTTCATATCATACAGGTTAGTAGATAATGGCGAGCACCAAAAAACTGCATAACTGCAGCTTTTTTCTTCATTTGCATGAACCAAGAGTGGGATTCCTGCATTTGTGCAGTAATTTCTGGGTGGAAAGGCGCTATTTGCCCACTAAGTGCTCAAAAAACTGCAGAATTGCAGGCATTTCCCCGATTTGTCCAAAAGCAGTGAAAAATACCTGCACTTTTGCATGAATTACTCCGCGTGTGTTCGCAACTGCGTTCTGCCTACTTCCAAATATCCGCAATCGGCTCCGCCGTCGCGCTCTTTCCTGCATGCCCCAAACCGTACAAATCCTCCAGCGTGCGCAGCAACCCGAACAAATCGTACTTTTTCGCCGACTCCATCGTCTTCACCATCGGCCCGACGAAGAATGTCGGAATCCGGTTGTTGTCCTTGCGGTCGTCCTCGTCCCACGTCACGATTAGCAGACTGTTATGCTTCATCGCCCATTGAACGTACGGATCCAAATTTTCTTTCAACCAATCGTCGGCCTGCTTGATCGTCCCGTCGTGCATATCGTTGTCGAGGTTCGGAATGACGAACGACACCGTCGGCAGTTTGCTGTAATCGTCTTTCGGAAAATCGGTGAACGGCATGTTCACTTCTTTCGGAATATTGTCAAAATGCACCCAAGGACTATGCTTGCGAGCGTAGCTCTTCCCGCCTTCCTTGTACGTGCCGCCCATGAAGCCGACCGACGGCAAATCCTCGGAATACCCGCCGAACGTCAGCCCCTTGGCAATCAGAAATTTTGCCAGATTGTCGTCCGTAAACTGCTTCTTCGGCACTTTGTCGTCCGTCACGCCCAGATTGGAGCCGGCGAACATGTCGAGATAATTCGGCTGGCTCGGATGCTCGATCGCGTACATTTCCGTCAGGTTGGCGCCCTGCTTCATCAGCGAATTCATATAAGGAGCTTCCGCGTTGCCCTGAATCACCTTCTTTGAATGATTCTCCTCTACCACCACAACGACATGATCGATCATCGGAAAAGCAACCTTTGCCGGTGTCGCAGGGGCAGTCGCATCCCCCTTCGCCGGTGTTTCGCTCGCAGTAGGTGCAGCAGGTGTTGCCGATGTCGCCGATGTTGCCGGTGCCGATGAAGCCGCCGGAGGACTCGCCATCGCCCCTGTTACAGGAGCAGCAGCAGCCCCGTTCGCGACCGTTTCCGCCGTCTTCGCCGGTCCCCCGCATCCGCCAATCACAAGCATGATCGCCGCAAGCAGCATGAACATTTTAGACATAGAAATTCCAGCCTTCCTAACTTTTTTCCCATCATACCTGATCTTTCTCAAAAATAAAACCGAAAAATCGGCCGCCTCAAGCCGCCCCCGACCGCCTGAACAATTCCTTGCGCCTCCACGCGCCGAAGCGGTAATACAGCAGCGAAATGACGCTGCTTAGAACAAAACTCGCCCCGATGCCAAGCCCGATCCCTCGTTCCGCGAACCCCATCGACAGCAGCAGCGTGAGCGGATACCGTAGCAGCCAGAAGGAGACGATGTTCAGAAGCAGCACCACGAACATCGCCCCGGACGCGCGAATGATGCCGTTCAGGACAAAGTTGATCCCGACAAAAGGATACATCCAGGCGATCGTCCTTAAATATTGGGCGCCGAAGTCGACCGACTCCTCTTGCTGGACGAACAGGGTAACAGCGACGCGGGCGAACAGAACGGTCAACAAGACGACCACGGACATGATGAGAAAATTGTACAAAATCCCGTACAACGCGATTTGCCGCACCCGGGCTTGATTGCCTGCCCCGATATTTTGCCCCGCCATGCTGTTGACCGCCGACCCAAGCGCCTGTGCAGGAAGCAGCAGCACGCTATCCAACCGCCCCGCCGCGCCGAACCCGGCCACCACCGCGCTGCCGAACGAGTTGACGACGCTCATCACCGCCATCAGCCCGCCGGACACGACCATCATCTGCAGTCCTGCAGGCACGCCAAGCTTGAGGATCAACGAAACTTCCGTTTTTGCAGGAATGAACGGCACAGGGAAAGGCACGAGCTTGCGCCTTAAGATCAGATACAGCCCATACATAAAAGCGAATCCTTGGGACAAAATGGTAGCATAAGCCGCCCCGTCAATGCCGAGGCCGAAGCCGGAGATGAACAGCGGATCGATTCCGGTATTCAACACCACGGCGAGCAGTACAAAGCGAATCGGGGTGCGGCTGTCGCCCGTCGCCCGCAGCACGGTGCCGATAAAATTGTAGCCGAACAGGAAGACGATGCCGATGAAGTTGATCTGCAAGTAGCTCTTGGCCAACGGCAAAATCGATTCCGGCGTGCCCATCCACCGCAGGATGCTGCCTGACAGCGCGAACCCGAGCGCCCCGAGCGCCACCGCCATCACCGTCAGCAGCACGACGAACGCGTTTAAATAACGGCGCAGTCCGTCTTCGTTGGCCATGCCTTTTTGCTGGGAGAGGATTGTGAGGGTTGCGCCGTTTATTCCTATAATGAACGAGAGTACGGTGAAAATAACGGTGCTGGACACCGCCACCGCCCCAAGCGCATCCGCTCCGACCAAGTTGCCGACCCACAGGCTGTCGATGAATTGGTAAGATACTTGCAGCAAGTTGGTCAGCATGATCGGGCCGGAGAACAAGACGATTTGCTTGAACAAATTCCCTTGGGTAAAGTCATTATGTCTCATCAAAAATAACCTCTTATACATTTCTTGGGGCCCCGCAAAGGCTATAAATCAGCTTCGAAGCGAAACTTCACTTTGTGGGTGTCTTTACTATACACTCCATGGACAATTTGTGCTAGAATCATCAAATAATAGTTGAGAGGATGAGAGGCATCGGTGCAATTTCATGGAGAATTTGAGCATCCGAACGGGCAAGGCATACAAAGTATACCAAGTGGGGGAGGCATTCAATTTGCGGTGATCGGTTGCGGACCGGCCAAGCTGGATGAGGAGAGGCAACTGGAGCAAGCGATGCGTCACAATCCAGCAGTCAAAGATGGAGCGTTCCTTGTTCACCTCGGAAATGTCGAATCGCATCGCAGCTTCAAGGACGAAGAACCGTACCGCCATTTGGCTGAGTTGTTGCGGTTAAGCGAGCGCCCGACTTTCGTCCTGCCCGGCCGCACGGAATGGAGCGGATCGCCGGATCGACGCGAGATGTGGCGCAACCATTTGATGCGTTTGGAAACGTTTTCTGGTTTTAACGGCCCGCATGGGGACAAGTTGCAGAACGAGTTGCAGGCCGAACGTCAATCTGATCATCCGGAAAATTTTGCATTCGTGAAGGACGGGGTGCTGTTTATCGGGATCGATTTACCCGGCGGTGAAGATGTTGCCTCTGTACCTGGTTTCGAAGATCAACTTGCATCGTCCATTAGTTGGGTCGAGCGATGGATGAGTGACGCTCAAGCGTCGGTTCGGGCTGCGGTAATTTTCGCTCATGCGTTTCCGGGATTGCGGCATCAAGCGTTTGGCGAAGCGTTGCACGTAGCCGTTCGCCGCTTTGCCAAACCGGTGCTGTACTTGCACACCGACAGCCATTATTTGTCCGTCGACCGCCCGCACCGGACAGGTCCCGAGCATACAAATTCAGCGGCTGCGGCGCCGTGGTGTGAAGATCGCCCGTGGACGGACGTCGACTTGCTGCGGGTGCGCACGGATCGCTTTGGCAGCGCGCCTCCGCTTCGCGTGACGGTTCGGACCGACGCAAGCGGCGATCAAGGTTTGTTCGAGCTCGATCGCCAATATTTCCGCGGGCCGTACCTCAACAAGGGGACGCCGCATTCGATGACGATCCTTTGGCGCACTGGGCGGCGCATTCAACCCGAGGTGCGGGTGGGCAAAGCACCGCTTGCTAGCGAGCAAATTTACGGGAGCGAGCAAATCCAGTGGCGTACGACGGAGACGAGTAGCGGCAGTCAGGCTTTGCACAGCTCGCCGGACGGCGTGTTCCAGTATCATGTAACGATCAAGTCGCTCGATCCGGCTACCAAATACTATTACGCCATCTACGACGGCGAGCGGCTGTTGGCTGGCGGCGATGAGGAACATTTTTTCCATACGAGTCCTGTGACTGGCAGTGAAACTCCGCTTCGATTCTGGATCTTCGGCGACTCCGGCAAAGACAACCAGCCGCAGCACGATGTCCATCGCGCGATGCTGGCCTATACGGAAGCGCAAAATCGACCGATCGACCTGTTCCTGCATTGCGGCGATATGGCGTACACACACGGGCTCGATTCCGAGTTTCAGACGAACTTTTTCCGGCCGTATCAGGAGACGTTGCGCCACACCGTACTTTGGCCGACGATGAGCAATCATGAGGGACATACATCGGACGGCAACACGGACAGCGGGCCATATTACGACGCGTTCATCCTTCCGAAAGCGGCCGAAGCCGGCGGCGTACCGTCAGGCACAAGCAGCTACTTCGGGTTTGATTATGGCCAAGTGCATTTTGTTTGCTTGTGCTCGTTCAGCATCCGGCTCGATTCCGAGAGCGACCAAGCCAAGTGGCTGAGGGCCGATCTGGAGCATGTGCGCAAGCAAGGACTCACCAAGTGGATCGTCGCCTACTTCCACCATCCGGCCTATACGAAAGGCAGCCACGACAGCGACACGGAGAAGGCGCTTGTTGAAGTGCGCGAGCATCTGTACCCGATCCTCGAAGAGGGCGGCGTCGACCTGATCTTCTGCGGACATTCCCATACGTATGAGCGCACGATGCTGGTCAATCGCGCTTACGATACGCCGACGATCGCCGAAGGCCGTGTGCTCGACGACGGCGACGGCGACCCGCAAGGCGACGGACCGTATCGCAAGAGTGCGACGATTCAACCGCACGAAGGGATCGTACAGGTCGTCATCGGAACCGGCGGCACGAAGATCGGCCGCCGCGGCACGTTGCCGCTCATGAAGACCGTGTTGATGGAGAACGGCTCGATGCTGGTAGATGTGCAAGGCGATACGCTGACGGCCATCATGTTGAATGACAAGGGCGAGATTCGCGACCGCTTCGCTATCGTCCGTGAGGGCCAAGCAAAACCGCAGCCTATTGCGAAGCCGCGGCAGCTGAGGCCTTACGTCTCGTACGCGCGGCTCGCGGTTCGACTCGGGCTCGAGACGATGCCTGACGCGAACGGCGACGCCGTCGCCGTGCTCGAGGTGCAGCAGGGGGCGGCTGATGTTGCAGCGACTCTCGTTTGGCAGACGGCTGGCACGAATTGGCAGGCTGAGGCGAACGAGTTGCCGGTCCAAATCGGCACGGACGCGCCGGCCCGCGTTCGCATCCGCCTGAAATGCACCGGCGATCTGTTCCCGATGCCGCGTGCGGCGATCGTTTTCCGCAGCCCGGAGCCGGAGGAGCGGCGGGCGCTGTCGCTGGAGTTGCCGTCGCATCGCACACTGACGCTGCAGCGTTTGGCGGAGCGCCCGACGATCGACGGCCGAGTGACTCCGGAGAAGCTCGCCGCCTTGGCGGGCGGTGCGATCGGTGCATCCGGTGCCGCCGAAGCAGCCGCTGCGTCCGAAGTGGCCGGCGCAGGTGCCGGGGTGGCCGGCGCAATCGCAGCCGTGGGTGGGGCCTGGGCGCCCGAATCCGGCTTCATCCGCTTCAACGGCGCCGGCTTGTCGGCTGAGCCGACTACCTTCTATGCCGGCATCAGCGGCGACTGGCTGTATTTGGCGGCGGTTTGCCAAGAGTCCAACATGTCCGAGCTTTTCGTCAATCGCACCGAAGGCGACGCGGCGCATTTCAGCGACGATTGTTTGGAAGTATTTTTACAGCAGGAACGTTCCAAAAACTTCTATCACTTCACCGTCAACTGCAACGGTCAGCGGCTGGACGCCCGCAACGGCTCGAAGCCGCGGAATCTGGAGTGGGAGGGCGAGTGGGAAAGCGCCGTGCAGCGCCATGCCGACCATTGGACGGCCGAGCTGTTGATCCGCTTGTCCATGTTCGACGAGCCGGTGAAGCCGGGCGATGCGTTACGGCTCAATGTCGCCCGCAACCACGCCGCCGGACGTCAATATTCGCAATGGGCTTACACCGGCCAGAACGTATATGCCACCGGAAGTTACGGCTGTGCTCTTGTCCCGGACGGCGAGTGACGCACTTGGAGATCGAGAATCAGACCTGAAGAATGAGGAGGGGACTGCGGTGAAACGCTTGACCGATCGTTGCGGCTGGATTTTCAGGCTCGACATGATCGCGGCTATGGTCGTTTTGCTGTTGATGTCGTCATGTACGACGACGGACAAGGGCCAAGCCGATCTCGCCGATCCCGCGCTTCCCGAACAAGCCGCTCCTGTGTACAGTTGTTATTTCGGCACGACCCATGGCCACGACTCGTTCTCCGGCCATAACCGGCAGACAAAGAATACGGTGATCGATCACCTGGATCAGGCGAAGACGAATGGGTACCAGTTTTATTTTATAACCGACCATTCCCAATACGACACGTTTACGCCCGATTCTTGGGCATCAACGCTGGCTGATGTCAATCGCTATACGACCGACACGTTCGTAGCCATTCGCGGATTCGAATTTTCCGAAAACGACGCGCCGGGCGGGCATATGAACATTTATAACACACCGGAGTATATCAGCGCCACGGCGCCTGGTGTGAACTTTCCTTATATGTACGACTGGATGATCGGCAAGCAGACGTCCACGCCGGTCTATGCCTCGTTCAATCACCCGGAGGCGACGCAGTACAACAACTGGGACTTCTTGACGCCGGAGCGGCGGGACAAGGTGACGATGCTTGAGGTGATCAACGGGGTGGGCAAGGACAAATCGGGCGAGATCGTCGGCAAATTGCACTACACCGGGTTTATGAACGCTTTGGAGCGAGGTTGGCGGGTTGCTCCGATCGCCGGCTTGGACGCGCATGTCCCGGAAGCGATCGGCAAAGCGGAGTATCGCACGGGGATGCTGGCGACGAGCTTGACGAAGGATGGCCTGCTGGATGCGATGGGCCATCGCCGAACGTTCGCCACCTACGATCGCAATCTGTGCGTGCAGTACACGGTGAACGGCAAGATCATGGGATCGGTGCTGGACAACCCGGCAACGCTGAATTTCGCCATTACGGTTGCGGACCCGGACACCGGCGACGAGAACGATAAGATTACGAAGATCGAGATCATCGGAGATCGCGGGGCGGTTGCCGCCTCGCAAGCGTTCGACGAGCATTCCGTCACCTGGAACACTTCGCTCAATGCGCAATACCGTTATTATTTTCTGAAAATTTACACTGCCGGCAAAAAGGACGGCGCCACCGCCTACGCCGCTCCCGTGTGGACGAATCGACCTTGAGCTCCAATTGCGGCGCTCTAATTCAACTTTGCCGAATTACAGCAGCGTGGTGGAGCTAGACTAAAAAGCACCAAATAGAGCTCATTGTAATAGTTAGAAGCAAAAAGTCGAACGTTGCTACTCGCATCGTTCGACTTTTATTATGTTCGTTGTGCCCGTCTCCCCAATCGGAACCCCTGCGGTGATGACGGCGAGATCGCCGGCCGCTAGCAAGCCTGCTTGCCGCCCCGCCCTCATCGCGGAAGCAAACAGATCGTCGGTCGTTGCCGCACGCTCGCATTTCACCGGGTACACTCCCCACACGAGAGCCAGCCCCGCCAAGACCGAATCATGACAGCTGATTGCCAGGACGGGCGACTTCGGCCGATATTTGGCGACCATACGAGGAGTAAAGCCACTTTCCGTCGGAGTCACGATCGCCGCAGAGGCAAGCTCCAGCGAAGCGTGAACCGCAGCCTGGCAGACGACTTCCGTTACATGGGACGGACCCGGATTAACCCGAAGTGTCCCTTGCAGAAGCTGCCTTTGCCGAAAAAGCTGCTCATAATCCAGCGTAGTTTCTGTGCGCAAGGCAATATCACCCATCGCGGCGACCGCCTCGACAGGGTATTGGCCGGCAGCGGTTTCCCCGGAGAGCATCAGCACATCCGCCCCTTGCCACACCGCATTCGCCACGTCGCTCACTTCCGCCCTCGTCGGGCGCGGATTCACCTGCATCGAATCGAGCATTTGCGTCGCCACAATAACCGGTTTACCGTATCGGCCGCACAGCTCAATCATTTGTCGCTGAGCATGCGGCACTTCCGCTTGAGGAATTTCCACGCCCAAATCGCCGCGTGCAACCATAATGCTATCGGACACCCTCACGATTTCTTCCAGATTCCGTACACCCTCGTCATTTTCAATCTTGGAAATGATCTGCACATGATCCGCCCCGTTGTCCGCCAGAAGCTGCCGAACCTTCAGGATGTCCGCGGCGCTCCTTACGAAAGAGACGGCAATCATCTCCACGTTTTGTTCCAGCCCGAATCGAATATGAACGATATCTCGCTCTGTAATCCCCGGCAACGTCGTGCGAATTCCCGGCAAATTCACGCTTACCCGTTGTTTTAACTTTCCTCCATTGACCACTTGACACTCGATTTCCGAACCTTCGCAACGTTCCACCCGCAATTCGATCAGGCCGTCGTCGAGCAAAATTTTATCGCCCTCACGCAAAATATTCGGCATCTCCGAATACGAAACGGAAACACGCTTGCCGTCACCAACAATCACCTCGGTGGTCAGCACAATTCGGTCGTGAGCCTGCAGCACATATCTGCTCTCCTGCAACTTGCCGAGGCGGATTTCCGGTCCCTTGATATCCATCACAATCGGGACAATCACATTCATCTCGCGCGCCGCTTGGCGAATGGTTCGGATTCTCGCGATGTGCTCATCCGGCTCACCGTGCGCCATATTCAACCTCGCGGCCGTCATCCCGGCACGAATCATGTCCTTCAGGACGTCGATCGATTCACACGATGGACCGATGGTGCACAAAATTTTCGTCTTACGCATGACTATATTCCTCCTGATGTTTTTTTCTATTGTAGTGAGTCGATTATCGAATATCTATGTAATATAGTATG
>JAJFMO010000034.1 GCA_020697475.1 Paenibacillaceae bacterium
TCAGCCTCGAAGCGAAACATCACTTTGTGGGGTGATTTAGGGGTTGAGAAAGCGAAACGTATACGAATCGGGCCTCAGCACATCGAACTTGAAGCCCATCGCCTGCAAGCCGCGGATCACCTCGGGCAGTGCTTTAACGGTCGTCGTCTTCGGATCCGCGTCATGCATCAGGATAATAGCCCGCTTCTTATGCCGCGCGCTGGCGATTGTCGCCGAGACGATGTCGCTGGTCGGCTGAACCGCCCGGGCGGCGTCGGTGCTGCTGACGTTCCAGTCGAAGTAGGCATAACCTTCCTCCAGCATTTCCTTGGCGATCTTGTTCATGATGCCGCTGCCGCCAGAACGCAGACTCACCGTATTGTTGGAGCCGCCGGGAAAGCGCAGAATGCGCGGGCTCTCCCCCACCGTCCGTTGAAGCAGTTCGTCGAGCTTGCGCACATCGCGCGTGAAGGCGGGGACGGAGGCGTACACTTTGTTGTATTTATGTGAAAACGTATGATTGCCGAGCGTGTGCCCTTCTTTGTGAATTCGTTTATATAGGCGGATGCCCTCGTCGTCGGTGCGGCCGTTCACGAAGAAGGTAGCTTTAATGCGTTGTTCTTTTAAAATGTTCAAAATCGCGTCGGTATTCGCAGACGGTCCGTCGTCGAAGGTGAGGTAGGCGATTTTGCCGGCTGTTACTGCGGGAGTTGGAGCGGGGGCAGGTTTGGCGGGAGTCGGTGCAGATACGACAGGCGGTACGGGTTCCTCAACAGGCGCGGGCGCCGAAGGAACCGGTTCTACTGGCGTAACGGACTCTGTGGCGGCGGCTTCCGGCTGCGGCGATTGAGCAGCATCCGTGCGAGGCGTTGACGGCGGCTCAGATGTCGGTGGCGCGGCAGGAGCCATCAAACGGGAAGTCCCCGAAGGAGCCGGCGCCTCCGGCAACAGATGATTCAACCGGGAAGAGAAATAGTCCATCGTATCCGGAGCAGCCGTCTGCGGCGCCTGTACGATGACCGGCACCACAAGCACCAACATCGCAGTAAAGGCACAAGCTGTCAGAACCGTTAGCGTTGATTTTTTCATAAATATACCCTCCTCCGCCAAGTAAGTGAATGTCTCTTGGTATTATGCTCAAGAAGTGGCATTCGTCTTCCCCGCGAAAGAGGGCAAAGGTTTCCAGTTATATTCAATTGGCTACTCGTCGTGATCGAGGTAAAAGGCTTCGCCGAGTTCGATCTTCGCCTGGCCGCTTGTGGTATCGGTGAGCCATGCGACGAACGATTCCGCGTCGGAGGCGACCGGCCAGCATCGCAGTACGACGCGATCGGCAAACTCCGTCTCGCCCATTCGCACTTCGCGCTGGCGCAGCTCGTTCTCCAGCTTGCCAAGCCACGTATAATCGATCGTCGCCTTCACTTCGCTGTGCAGCACGCGAAGCACGACACCCGCGGCGGCGATTCCGGCGGCGGCCGCCTCCGAATACGCACGAATCAAGCCCGCCGCCCCCAGCTTAATCCCGCCAAAAAAGCGGGTCACGATGACGGCGGCATACTTCACCTCTTGGCGCTTCAGCACCTCCAGAATCGGCATGCCCGCCGTCCCGCCGGGTTCCCCATCGTCGCTTTGCTTGCGAATATCGTCCCGATCGCCGATCGCATAAGCGTAACAGTTATGATTGGCGTTCCAATAACGCTTGCGGGTTTCCTCCAAAAATTGCAGCGCTTCGGCCTCGTTGGCGACAGGTCGGGCTTGTCCGATGAACCGCGATTTCTTGATGACAATCTCCGCCTCTGCAGGCTGCCGCAACGTTCGGTATTCCGCCAGCATCTTGTACTCTCGCTTTCCTTACGAATTCAGGCGAGCTTCCAGCTCGGCCTTCTCCTTCTCGTAACCGGGCTTGCCGAGCAACGCGAACATGTTCTTCTTGTATGCCTCCACGCCGGGTTGATCGAACGGATTGACGCCGAGCAAGTAACCGGACAGGCCGCATGCTTTTTCGAAAAAGTACACCATATATCCAAACGAATACGCGCTCAAGTCGGGGATCGTGACGATCAAGTTCGGCACCCCGCCGTCGGAATGCGCGAGCATCGTGCCTTGGAACGCCTTCTTGTTGACGAAATCCATCGTCTTCCCGCTCAGGAAGTTCAGGCCGTCCAAGTTGTCGGCATCGGTGCCGATAACGATCTCATGCTCGGGACGATCGACCAGAATGACCGTTTCAAACAGATGGCGCGAGCCTTCCTGGATAAACTGACCCATCGAGTGCAAATCCGTGGAGAAGTCGACGGACGCAGGGTAAATTCCTTTGTAGTCCTTGCCTTCGCTCTCGCCGAACAGCTGCTTCCACCACTCGGAAACAAAATGCAGCGACGGCTCGTAGTTGACGAGAATTTCCGTCAGTTTGCCCTTACGGTACAATGCGTTGCGTACAGCGGCATATTGGTAGCTCTCGTTGTCGGACAGTTGCGCTGACGAGTATTGCGAACGCGCATCGGCTGCGCCTTGCATCATCGAGTCGATGTCGATTCCGGCTACGGCGATCGGCAGCAAGCCTACCGCGGTCAGCACGGAATAGCGGCCACCCACGTCATCGGGGATGATGAACGACTCGTAGCCTTCTTCGGTGGCGAGCTTCTTGAGTGCGCCTTTCTCCCGGTCGGTCGTGGCGAAGATGCGCTTGCGCGCTTGATCTTTGCCGTATTTCTTCTCCAACGCCTCGCGGAAAATGCGGAAGGCGATCGCCGGCTCGGTCGTTGTGCCGGATTTGGAGATGACGTTGACGCTATAGTCGCGACCTTCGAGCAATTGCAGCAGATGAGTGACGTAAGTAGAGCTGATGTTGTTGCCGACGAAAAAGACTTGCGGCGAGTTGCGCTTGCCATCCGGCAGGATGTTGTAGAAGCTGTGGGTCAGCGCTTCGATCGCCGCGCGTGCGCCCAAGTAAGAGCCGCCGATGCCGATGACGATGAGCACGTCGGACGTCTCGCGGATTTGCTTGGCCGCCTGCTTGATGCGGGCGAATTCTTCCTTGTCGTAATTGACCGGCAGGTCAATCCAGCCCAAATAATCCGAGCCGGCTCCGGTTTGGTTGTGCAGTTGCTCGTGCGCGAGCCGGACCGGTGCGGTGAAGTAGTCGATTTCGTGAGGCTGGACAAAGTCAAGCGCCTTGCTGTAATCAAATTGCAGTTTGCGGTTCACACCGCTTCCTCCCCTCGAGCTTTGCCAATGACGGTAAGCTTTGGCAAGCCGTAATTTTCGATGCAAATAGCATACTTTACTTTATCCTTGAATACAAGACAAGCCTTGGGTGAGATTTTGTCGAGATATTGTCGAGATTCCGCCGGGCATCCACGGTTTAGCCATTCACAACCAGATACTTAAATGGTAAGATCAGCTAAAAGGGGGGCTTGGACGATGAAATCGATCGGATTTATCGGACTGGGTACGATGGGCACACCGATGGCGCGAAATTTGTTGAAAAAAGGGTACGGCCTCATCGTTTATAACCGGACGGCGGATAAGACGAAGGAATTGGCCGAGCTGGGGGCGGAAGTTGCAGCAACACCCGAGGAAGCGGCGCGGGTTTCGGAAGTGCTGATTACGATGCTGGCCGACGACGAAGCGGTCATGAACGTTTTTTATGGTACGGATGGGATTTTGCATGGAACTCGGCCGGGGATGACAGTGATCGACTGCTCGACGGTGTCGCCGGGGACGAGCCGGCAGCTGCATTCGTTGCTGGACGAGCATTTGGTGGACTTCCTCGACGCTCCGGTCACAGGCAGCAGGGAAGCGGCCGAAGCGGGCGAGCTGAGATTTCTGGTCGGCGGGAGGCGAGAATCCTGTGAAGGGTTGCTGGAGATGTTCCACGATATGGGCGGCACGGCCGTTTATGTCGGGTCGGCAGGAGCGGGATCGTGCGCCAAGCTGGCGCACAGCCTGATGGTTGGCGCGCACGTGGCGGCTCTGTCCGAAGCGATGATGCTGGCGACCGGGGTCGGCATCGATCCCGATGTGTTTCTACATATTGTAAGTGCCGGCGGGGCGGCCAGCAAGCAAGCCGAGCTGCGGGGCGAAAAGATGATCGATCGCGCGTTCGATCCGCAATTTTCGCTGCAGCTGATGTTGAAGGATTTGCAACTGGCGTCGCAATTGTCACACCAGTTTCAGTTTCCTGCCCCTCTACTCCAAGCTGCCATGGGGATGTATCAGATCGCCGGCAGCATGGGGCTCGGCAAACTGGACAGCAGCGCCGTCGTCCAATGCTATGAGCAGTGGGCGCATCGGCAGCTTAAGCGGTCGGAGCCGCGCGAGCGGGAGCTGGAGCCGGCCAAGTCGGTCACGGCCGGCTCCGGCAAAGGGGCGGAACGGCGAAAAAGCACGCGAGTCCCGATCAATATCGATTTGAAAATGTCTGTATACCAGTGGGAACAGGAAGGGTCGTTCTCCGGGCACGATATCGAGGGCAAGTTGTCCGATTTGTCCGAATATGGGTTGCAGATCGTCTCTTCGTCCTTACTGGCGCCGGAGATGTTTGTGGTTATTCATTTCCCTCAGGAGGCGAAGCTGCCGCCGATCACGGTGAAGATCTTGCGTGCCGAGAAGTCTTACGACTCGAACGACTTCCACTACGGCTGCATGATCTCCGGCTTGCCGCCGTACACGCGGCTGAAGCTGGAGCAGTACATTCGTGAGCACAGCGAGAAGCCCGTTGCCGGGGAGGCGGGCACGGCGGGTGCGGGGACAATGGGCGTGTGAGGCATATGGAGTCGGGTCTGCCACAACTTGCACCTTTTGTGTTCAACCCGGCCAACCCTTGGCCACTCTGCCCAACCTGCTCACCCTGTTCACCCTGTTCACCTTACTCATTCTGCCCACTCTGCTCAACTTGCCCAATCCATCCAACCTGACCACCCTGCTCATCCTACCCAACTTGCCTAACCTGCTCACCCCTTCCCTCGGCTAACGGCCACCTTGGCAGCATAGAAGCCAAAAAACGGACCGCTGCAGCTGTAACGGCCACCACCGCAGCTTAGAGGCGAAATCGGCAGTTAGATTGCTCCATTTCCTGCTCTAAGCGCACGTGGCGGCCGTTACAATTTTTCCAGCCGATTGGCGTACCGCTAAGCTGCCGTCATGGCCGGTAGAACAACTAAGCCTCCGAGGATAAATCCCCGGAGGCTTAGTTGTGTTTGTTCAATTAGCCCAGCTGCTTCTTGACCAGGCTGACCACGTTCTCCACCGTGAAGCCGTACTCGCGGATAATGATGTCGGCTTTTGCGGAAGCGCCGAAGCGGTCGATCGCCAGCACCGCGCCGTGATCGCCGGCGTAACGGTGCCAGCCGAGCGGCGAGCCCATCTCCACCGTAACCCGTGCTTTGACGTCAGGCAGAATGACCGAATCGCGATACGCTTGGTCTTGACGCTCGAAGAGCTCCCAGCTCGGCATGCTCACTACGCGCACCGCGATGCCCTGCTCGGCAAGCTGCTTCTGCGCGCCGACGGCGAGCTGTACTTCCGAGCCGACAGCGATGATCTGCGCCTGCGGCTTGCCGTTCGCGGCGTCGGACAACACATAAGCGCCGCGCGCCACGCCGTCGCGGGAGAGTTCCGCCGTGCCCGGCAAGATCGGCAGCGCCTGGCGCGTGAAGATCAGCGCGACAGGACCGCTTTGGTTGGCGACAGCGTACCTCCACGCTTGCCCGGTCTCATTGGCATCCGCCGGACGGATGACGGTGATGCCGGGAATGCTGCGCAGCGCCGCCAGCTGCTCGATCGGCTCGTGTGTCGGGCCGTCTTCACCGACGCCGATGCTGTCGTGTGTGAACACATAGATCACCGGCAGCTTCATAATGCAAGCGAGGCGGATCGCCGGGCGCAAATAGTCGGAGAACACGAAGAACGTTCCGCCGAATATCCGAATCCCGCCGTGCAGCGTCGCCCCGTTCAAGGCCGCGCCCATCGCGAATTCGCGCACGCCGAAGAAAATATTGCGCTGACTGTAGTCTTCCCGGGTCAAGCGCTCCGAACCTTTGATGTGCGTCTTTGTCGACGTCTCGAGGTCGGCGGAGCCGCCTATCAAATATGGCACATGCTTGGCAATCGCGTTCATCGCCGCTTCCGATGCCGAACGCGTCGCTACTGCTTTGTCTTCCGGACTTAACACCGGAATGTCGGCATCCCAGCCTTGCGGCAATCCGCCGCTCGCCGCCAGCTCGAACTGCTGCGCGAGCTCGGGATATGCCGCCTTGTATGCGGCAAAGCCCTTGCTCCAAGCCGCTTCCTTCGCTGCGCCTTGGCTCTTCAGCTCAGCGAAATGCGCCCGCACCTCATCCGGCACGAAGAAGTCCGGCTCTTCCGGCCAGCCGTACGCTTGCTTCGTCAACAGCGTCTCCGGCTTGCCGAGCGGCGCTCCGTGCGATCCGTGCTCGCCGGCTTTGCCGCTCTTGTTCGGGCTGCCGAAGCCGATCGTCGTCTTCACTTCGATCAAGCTCGGGCGCGGATCGGCTTGTGCAGCGGCGATCGCTTTTTGAATGGCGGCCAGATCGTTGCCGTCCTTCACCAGTTGTACATGCCAGTTGTAGCCTTCGAATCTTTTCTGAACATTTTCGGAAAAAGACATACTTAAATCGCCGTCCAACGAAATATCGTTGGAATCATACAGCATAATCAGCTTGCCTAGCTTCAGATGGCCGGCCAGGGAAGCCGCTTCGCCACTGATACCCTCCATCATATCGCCGTCGCCGCAGATCGCGTAGGTGTAATGGTCGATCACCTTGTGCCCGTCGCGATTGTACGCTGCGCCCAGATGTGCCTCGGCGAGCGCAAAGCCCACGGCCATGCCGACCCCTTGACCAAGCGGGCCGGTCGTCGCGTCAACGCCGGGTGTGTGGCCGTATTCCGGGTGACCCGGGGTTTTGCTGCCCCATTGGCGGAAACTCTGAATTTCCTCCATCGGCAGATCGTAGCCGAAAAGGTGAAGCAAGCTGTATAGCAGCATCGAACCGTGCCCCGCAGACAGTACGAAACGATCCCGGTTGATCCATTTGGGGTTCGCCGGGTTGTGGCTCATGAATTTGCTCCACAACTCGTAGGCCATCGGCGCCGATCCCATCGGCATCCCGGGATGCCCCGAATTCGCCTTATCGATCGCGTCGATCGATAAGGTGCGGATCGTGTTGATGGCGAGTTGTTCAATTGACTTGCTGGTAACCGTCATACTTTGTTTGCCTCCCGAATTCCATGATTATTAACTTTCACATTGTACCATTTTGCATAGGCGATTGGCTACTTGGCTCACCGGATGCCTTCCGCTTGCATTCCGGTTACTCCCCGGCTGCACCCGGATGCATTCCTCTTGCTTCCCAGTTGCCTTCCACTTCCATTCCGCCAACCATCTGCTTGCCCTTGGGGGGGAAATTACTGCAATTCTGCATGTTTTTCTTACCGATCGACCCTACTTTTCGAAAAAAGCTGCAAATATGCAGTTTTTTTTCGCCGCTATACACCTTTACGATAAAAACTGACGGGAATTCATGCACTTTTGCAGGCATTTCCTTTGTTTTGGCGATTTCAGCGAGAAATAACTGCACTTTTGCAGGCTTTCCATATTGGTGCATACCCGGCTGGGTTCCGGTGGCGCATCAGCTCCACTCGGACGCGAGCTCCGGCAGGGGCACATAGATTCACCTTGTTCGCAACAGCCGAGGTATACGCGACTCCGCCTTACCCCCCGATCGCCCGCAGCCATGCCTGCGCGATCAACGCATGCCCGGCGGGGCTCGGGTGCACGCCGTCCGGCGCCCAGGAAGCCGGCTCGGCCCGCATCGACGCTTGCGCGAACAAGCCGTCAAGCGGCACAAGCAGCGCCCCGAATTCCCGCGCGAGCTCGCGTACTACCTGGATCTTCGGATCCAGGTCCTCACGCCAAGCCTTGCGATCTTCCGGCACCGGCAGCACGAACGGCTCTACAAGCACAATTCGAGCATCAAGCCCCGCCTTCGTCCGCTCGAGCAAACGGCGATACCCTGCAGAGAACTGCTCCGTCGACGTCGGATCGTTGCGGTCATAGCGGCGCCATGTATCGTTGATCCCGATGTAGATGGACACAACGTCGGGTTTGAGCTCCAGGCAGTCTTCATCCCAACGCGCCTCCAAATCTTTCACCCGATTGCCGCTGATGCCCCGATTGAGAAACTTCACGTTCCGCTCCGGGTACTTCGATTGGAACAGTCCTGCCGCCATCAAGGCATAGCCTCTGCCAAGATCTCCAGGCTGATCTTTCTTCCGCTGGCAATCTGTAATGCTGTCTCCTTGAAATAAGGCTGTCGATCCCGGTTTAATCATCTCACTCAACCCTACCAACCTCCGCTAGTGAAATCCTTGCCATAAGTTTAGTATTCTACACGATCCGACGATTTCCTTCGTGGACGCTCCGGAGTTATAATGAAGCCAGCCAGTCACAATTGTAAAATTACCCGAGGACAAACAGATTTCGCCAAGCTTTGGCGATATGTTTGTCAAGACGTCGAACAATCTGCGGAGGATATACTATCTGAGACGTCTATAAAGTGGAGCCCCGCCTCGAACCGATTCAGGTACTTTGCGGGGACCCCGGAACTTGAGAGGAGCCGCTTCCATGACCCCGTTCACCGCACTCGTCATCGACATCATTCGCTCGATTCCGCCTGGCAAAGTGATGACCTACGGCCAAATCGCCGCCTGCGCGGGCAGCCCCCGCGGCGCCAGGCAAGTCGTCCGCATCCTCCACTCGATGAGCATTTCGCATAACCTGCCGTGGCATCGGGTCGTCAACGCCTCAGGCCGGATCGCTATCCCCTCCGACGAAGGCGTCTTCCTGCAAATCACCCAGTTGGAGGACGAAGAGGTGGAAATTTCCGGACGCGGGCAGATTGACCTTGATCGTTACCGGTTCGTGCCTTAAACGCCAAGCTTTGCACTTGCAAACGATGATTCTCGCGCCTACCTCGTGCCGCCTTCGCACCCATACTCACGACGCACCTCTTACGCCTGTCTTTAATACCAACGCCACTCACCCGTGCATTTTCAACCTTACGCCAAGCCAAACCTATCTATTGCTTATTCGCCTCAATATCCTTGTTCGTCGCCTCATCCGCCTCGCGCAACGCGGTGTTAATGTCCTTGCCGCTGAGAACCATATCTTGGATCGCGGTCGCCAGATGAATGACGCCGAAGTTGTCATAAATCGTGTACGGCCGCGGCTTCGCCGCTTGTAACGCAATCGCCGCTTCGATATGTTTGCCGCTGTATTCCTTGATGTTCGCGCCGAACTGCTTGCGGATCGCCTCATCCTTAAGGACTGTCAAACGCCCGTCCTTATTCCCCTCGATTTGCACCGGGTCGGAGATCAAATAAGCGATCACCTTGAACGCAGCGTCGCGGTTTTTCGAAGCGGGCGTGATGGCGTAGTATGGTGCATTCACCTGAGTCGCCGTCTTCGGCAGCTCTTTGTAAGTCGGCATCGTAGCCATGTCCCAATTCATCGCTGTTTTGTCGGCAACCATCGTCGTTATATTTTCCAACCGCCCCACGTACATCGCCAACGACTGCGTTTGATAAAATTGTCCAAAGTTGCCCAAATCGCCCTTCTTTTCCGGCTTGTTGCCGGCAATGTCGTACATCGACTTCAGCATCGTAAGATATCGCTTCCAACCATCCGTATTGACGGCCGCTTTCATCGTCTTCTGATCGACGAATGGCAACGAAAGCTGGGTATTATTCACATTAAAATCCCGCAGTACGTCCATGCCCCGATAATTTTTGCCGTTGTCCGTGCGCGACAGCTTCTTGGCCAGCTCGAACGACTCTTCCCATGTCATGCCGTCCTTCGGATAGGACACCCCGAACTTATCGAAAATATCTTTATTGTACAGGAGCACCAGAGTAGTCATCGTGTCCGGCAAAAATTCGATCTTCCCTTCGGGCGAATAGCTCAGTACCGTATCCATAATTCCTGGAAAATAGCGGCTTGTATCAAAATTGTACTTTTTCACCAGCGGGGTCATGTCACTGAACAAATCCTGCAGCTTCTGCTGGCCGTACCAGCCGGGAAGCGAATAGACGATGTCGGGAATCGTCCCTTCGGAAATCAGTTGCGCCGTTCCTTTCGGATTGGCGTTGGCATTGCCTCCGGGCTTCAGCCTCTCCAACGTGACGTTCGGGAATTTCTTCTTGATCGGGTCGTCAATAAATTGAGCATACAAATCGTCGCTCAACTGCGCGGCGATCGTCAAATGTACGGGTTGATCGATGACGTCGATCGGCACCACGGAAGTCTTCGTGTCCTTGCCGGCTTGTCCGCCTCCCGGCGCAGCTGCCGATCCCCCTGCATCACCGCTCGCCCCGCCGCAGCCTGCAACCAGCGAAGCTGTAAGCAACAACCCGCACGCCACCGCTGTCCATGATTTTAACATTACGATCACTCCTTAACATTTTTCACTGAATATAAATGAATATTTTGCTTGTTTTGCCGGAATATTATCCTTATCCTGACTATTCTTGGAGGAGGAATTCCTTATGGCTTTGATTCCCTACGATCCGTTTCGCCATGTCGATCATTGGAAAAACAATCTCGACAAGTTCTTCAACGAAATTCCAGCCGCGTTCGGCTTTAATCAGGAGTTCGGATCGCCGCGAACGGACGTGCACGAGACGGCCACTGAAGTGATCGCCCACTGTGAAATTCCCGGTCTTGAAAGCAAAGAAGACGTTTACATTGACGTAGACAACAATATGCTAACGATTAATGGAGTGATGAACCAGTCGAACGAAGTGAAGGACGACCAATATCATCGCAAGGAACGGTTCAGCGGCCGGTTCCATCGCTCCATCTCGCTTCCCGCGCAAGTTCAGGCCGAAGGAACAACAGCTTCCTATAAGAACGGCATTCTGGAAGTACGCATGACGAAGAGCAAAGCTGCGGAGAAGAAGCATATCGACGTGCAGTTTCATTGAATATACGTTGAACAAAAGAAGCTTCAATCAGGAATCCCCATGGCAAAAGTTTCGTGCAAGGTATACAGGTTAAAAAATGCCGCCAAGAGCCCGACGGGTTCTTGGCGGTTTTGTCGTTGCGTTACAGCCCAAACTCCGCCTTAAACCCGGCGGCGATCGGATCGTCGCTTTGCTCCATTCGCCGGTACAGCTCTTGCCGCATCTGCGCCACACGTTCCGCCTGTTCCGGTTCGTCGACCAGGTTGCGCAAG
This sequence comes from Paenibacillaceae bacterium, assembly GCA_020697475.1. Classification (GTDB taxonomy): domain Bacteria; phylum Bacillota; class Bacilli; order Paenibacillales; family NBRC-103111; genus JAJFMO01. The sequence continues at coordinate 11,235 of JAJFMO010000034.1, forward strand.
GCGCACGGGTCTTGCTCGAAATCGTACAATTCCTCGCGCACCCGATGAAGGAAAAATTCGACCCGATCCGCAATCGCCGGATCGTTCGCCCCTGCTTGCTGCATGGCGCGGAACGTCAAGCCGGCTTGCGACTCGTTCTTGAATTCCAGTTCCCCGTTCGACCAAGCGTTATAGATGTAGCCATACTTGCGGTTCTGGATACAGCGCATCGGGAAATCTTTCTTGCCCGAGGTGCGATTGAACACTGTAAATACTTGATCGCGGCCGGTCGCCTGACGGCCTTCCAGAACCGGCAAGAACGAGCGGCCGTCCGTCCCGTCCACTTGCGGCAGCCCCGCCGCTTCCAGGATCGTCGGCATGAAATCGATGCCGGAGATAAAGTGTTCCCCGTCGACGGAACCCGACCGCACTTTGCCTGGCCAACGAACGATCCATGGCGTGCGGGTGCTTGTCAAGTAGCAATTCGTCTTCGCAAAAGGAAACGCCATCCCGTTGTCGCTCAAGAACATGACGAGCGTATCGTCTTCGTGCCCGCTCTCGCGCAAGGCGCGCAAGATCTCGCCGACCGTCTCGTCGGCGCGGTGTACGGAGGTGTAATATTCCGCCACCTCCTTGCGCACGTTCTCAATGTCCGGCAGAAAGCCCGGCACATCGACCTCTTCCGGCGCGATTGTCCGGCTGACCGGAGTATATCGGCCATACCGGTTGCGCTCGTCGTCGCTGCCGGCGAACGGACGATGCGGGTCATGCGAGTTGGCCATCAGGAAGAACGGCTTGTTCTCCCGATTCGCCTGCTCAAGAAACTGCTTAGTCCGCGCGTAGTACACTTGCGGATCGCGGCCGAAACCGCTTTCTTCCCCCATAGTTCGGACATAGGAATCCCAACAAAACTTCTCTTTCGGAGCGATATGCTCTTCTTTGCCGATGATCCCCTTCAGATATCCGGCTTGGTGAAGCTGTTCCTGAAGCGTTGGCACATCCTGGCGAACCGGCTCGAAGCCGAGCGCTCCGTTGCGATGCGGATATCGGCCGGTCATCAGCACCGAGCGCGACGGCTGGCAGACGGCGATCGTGACGTGCGAATGGACAAACCGCATTCCCTCGGCGGCCAGCCGATCGATATTCGGAGTAATGCCGGCGATCCGCGAACCGGCCGCCCCTGGGGCGTCGTAGTTCATATCATCGACGGTGATCAATAGAAAGTTGACTGACAATCGCGTTCCTCCTTTATCCTGAAGCGTTATTTTCATCTTAACAGAAAAAAATAGGCGAGTATATGAAAAAAGGATAGCGGCGAGTACGAGATCGCCGATGTTACCACCGTCGACCGCCGACTCGCCGCTAATATAACCCCAGATCATATTAAGGTAAAAAAGGCTCGTTGTCCCCCGTTATAGAATCAGGTAAATATACTCCCCGTCTTCCTCCAGCACCCCGGGTTCGAGATTCTCATTCTTCTCACTGCCAATCATCAAGCGGCCGCGCTTGAGCTTCGTATCCGGGTCGACCAGATGCTCCCCGTTCAACAGATCGAACTCCCATCCGTGCCAGGGGCAACGCAAAATTTCATTGTCCCGACCGTAACTGTATTCGTACTCGTGAGAAGGCAGGGTCGTTCCGCAAACTCTCCCCTGGCATAACGTCGCTCCCTGGTGCGGGCAGTCGTTTCTCGAAGCCTAATATTGCCCTTGAATACGGTAAAGGCCAAACTCGAT
>JAJFMO010000482.1 GCA_020697475.1 Paenibacillaceae bacterium
ACCGCTTTAAGGCCGAAAATGGCCTTATCCCGCGCGTTCGCGCCGCGGAGCGCCGCTTTAAGGCCAATCCCCGGCACAATCCACGCAACAACTCCCCCATCGAGCCTTCCAGTCTTTGCGTGGGATGCGCAAAGATTTTGCGGGCGGCGTACGATTGTTTGCGCGATGCAGAGTCCAACCCTCCTTTATGATAGTCCCATACCTAATGAATGGAACTCAGAAAACTAAAGGAGGGGTCGCAAACAGATGATCACATTGAACAAAGTGTCCAAAGTAATCGCTTCGGAAGCCGGAAACTTTAACGCATTGAAAGAGAACGACGTACATATTCGCAAAGGCGAGATCATCGCTATCAGCGGCCCAAACTCGGGGAAAAGCACCTTGTTGCAACTGTTGGGCGGGTTGAATGCCGCTCGAAAATGGGTGCGGAAAAGGAGGGTTCCCGTTGCGCGAGCTTAGACCGTTCTGGCCATACGTAAAACAGGAGGCGAAGCTGTACTTGCTCGGATTCATCGGGAGCCTGTTCCGGTTCCTCATTCCGCTGACCGCGCCTTTGATGATCAAGTACATTTTCGACCAATTGCTTCCGAATACTGCACTGTCGCCTGCCGAGAAAACGGGCGAAGTACTTGCGATTGCCGCCGGCTTGACCGCCATATTCCTGCTGCTGCGTGCACCGATGGAATACGTCCGGCAATATGCGATGCATAAGGCGAACAACAACATTATTCAGGCGCTGCGCAAGGCGATCTTTGCCAAAATCCACGCGCTCGACGCCAAATATTTCACGGACAACAAGAGCGGGCAAATCGGCGCGCGGTTTTTCGACGATGTCGAGAAGGCGCGCGGCTTCATGACTGCGGTGTTCGCCAACGTGGGGATCGAGCTGATCGTGCTCGGATTTGTCGTGACCGTGATGGCCGTCTTGAATATCGAGTTGGCGCTCCTATCCGTGCTGCTGGTCGGTTGCCAATTTGCCGTCGCCCATCTGCTGGCCAAGCGATTCAAAACATCGACCTCCGCCATGATAGGCTACCGTTCCGTGCTCAGCGGGTTTATTTTCGAAAAGATCCAAGGCGCTTTTCTGGCAAAATTATTCACGGCGGATGCACGTGACCGGCAGCAATTGGACGGGCACTTGCAGACGTATGAAGGGCTGACGGATAAGCATGCGAAGATTAACGCGCTGATGTTGTCCTCGGTGAACGTGCTGAGCGATTTGACGCCGGTGCTTGTGGTGTTGGCCGGCAGCCTGTTCGTGCGGACCGCTGAAGGGCTCGATCCAGTTCGACCGGGTGACGTTCGGCTATGAGGAACGGCGGAAGGTGCTGCTCGACGTCTCGTTCACACTTAGGGCGGGCAAAACGTATGCATTCGTCGGGGAGAGCGGCGGTGGAAAAAGCACGATTTTGCAGCTGTTGCTGAGGCTGTATGATGTATCGCAAGGCGAGGTGCGGCTCGACGGGGTGAATATTCAGGACTATACCTTGTCCAGTTTGCGGCACCATATGGGGATCGTCACCCAAGACAACTTTTTGTACAGCACGTCGATCAAGGACAATATTAAGCTGGCCATGCCGGAGGCGACTGATGAAGAAGTGGTGGCAGCAGCAAGAAAAGCATATGCGCATGACTTTATCACGGCGTTGCCTGACGGCTACGAGACGGAAATCGGTGAGCGCGGGATCAAGCTGTCGGGCGGGCAAAAGCAGCGCCTTGCTCTGGCGCGTGTATTCCTGAAAGATCCGTCGGTCATCCTCCTCGATGAAGCGACGAGTGCGCTCGACAACGAGAGCGAGCAGCTCGTGCAGCAATCGATTCATGAGCTGGCGAAGGACAAGACGGTCATTATGATCGCTCACCGACTGTCGACGATCGTCCATGCGGATACCATTTTTGTCGTGAAGGATGGGAAGATCGCGGAGAGCGGCAGCCATCAGAGTTTGCTGGCGTTGGGCGGGTACTACAAAGAGTTGTATGCGAAGCAACAGCTTCCGGCAACGCCGGTGCACCCACCCGCGCTGAAGTTGGCTTCCGGCCAGGCTTAATAAATTAGTAGAGATGAGGTTTCCGAACGTGTCGACTAAAGCATTCATCGCAATCATTGCAATAGTGCTGTGTTCATTTATCGAATATTTGGATCATGCGGTTGTAGCTGTCGTTATCCCGTCCTTCGTCGATTCGATCGGCGGGGCATATATATTGTCCTGGATTCTCCCTATTTATGTGACCGTCTCGAAGGTGATCCAGTTGATCGTCGTGCTGATCGGGCTGCATATTGTGTTGAACTATACGCGGCGTTCGTCGAACTGAATCAGGACAGTTTTTACTCCTAATTTCTTTGTTTGTTACCTCTTGTCAAAAGGATGCCCCCATACTACCATTATGAGGAAGATATTTTGGATGTGGAAGTATGGTGATCGATTCGCGGGTGAAAGAGCTTAAGCGAAGGGTAAAATAGTTTTTAGCGATCGGCAAGCGGTGCAATTTCAGATTTCAATGCATAAGCGACATACTCTTTCGCACTTTGTCCAATCTGTTCATCGGGCATCCGTGCCGCTCCGTGCACTATAAAAGGGGTCAAATAGTGGGTGCCGATCGAATTGCTTGTAGCCTGAAAAGGGCGAAGCAACTCATGAACTGTGTATTTAAAGGCGCCATTTGACGAATATTTTTCTTCGGAGATACCTACTGTAACTGCAATCAGCAACTCCTTGCCGTGCAGCTTGTCCCCTTTGCTTCCTACGGCCCACCCGTAAGTAAAAACGGCATCCTGCCATTTTTTCAACAATGACGGCGAACTGTACCAATAGAAAGGGAATTGCAACACGATGCGGTCGTGCTGCTCCATTAACCTCTGCTCGGCTGCGACATCGATCCACTCGTCCGGATAAACTTCATAGACACGTCTAACCGTAACGTTATCTTGCTTCTCCATTTCTTCCGCCCAGCGGCGATTGATGCGGGAAGCTGATAAATCGGGATGAAATACGAGAACCAGTGTTTTCATCCGAAAACTTCTCCCCCCAAAGTGTAAGATGGTAACGTTATTATATCATGCGGTCCGAACAGGCAAAATGGAGGTATTTCCAGGTGAGGGATTGAACTTGAGGTATAATCGGATGGGGAGTGATGAATCTGGATATTCATGAGCGCGTTGGAGAGCTGGAGAGAAAAGTAAAGGATCTGGAAGAGCAGATCGCGGAGTTGCAGGGGCGGGGAAGGGTACGTGAGCAGGGACGATTGGAGAACATGGCGGGGGAACGGGCGGGTTTTGCGCCACAGAAGGAATTCGTTCATCAATCTCCTGTTGAGCAGCCTGTCCGTCCTGTCGATGTATCGATAGGTCCAGATGCCGTGCCAATAACGGAGCCGCCCATCGATTGGGAGTATTTGCTGGCCAAAGTTTGGCTGCCTAGAATTTTTATCGTCGTCTTGCTGGTAGGCGTACTGTGGGGGTTCACCGCTGCAGTAAATGCCGGGATTATTACCGAGCCGGTTCGTTGCCTGCTCGGCGTGATCGCCGCGGGGATCCTGTACTGGCAAGGGGAACGTCAACTTCGCCATGCGCGCCCAGCACTGGGTCAAGTGTTGTTGGGCGGGTCCGTCGCCGTGCTGATGCTCGCACTTTTTGCAGCACATATGTTGTACGGCTTGATTCCGGCTTGGCTTGCTTTCATCCTGTACGTACTCTCCATTGCTGCAGGGGTGTACATAGCAGTGCAACACCGTTCGCAAACGTTGATGGTCATCGCAATGGTCGCCGGCTACTTGGTGCCGTTTCTCGTGGAATCCGCGAATCCGAACATGTGGGTGTTTGCATCCTATGAAGCTATATTTTCAGTCGCGATGATTTTGCTATCGGTTCGATACGAATATCGCGCAGCTTTCTACGTGGCGTTCGGGTTGCTGCATCTGCCGCTAATCATTGGCAACATGATGGGGAATGGGGAAGAGGGGCGGATTCCCTTCTTAGCTGCAGTCATTCTGCAACACGCAGTCCTCTATGGCCTATCCGTTGTCAAACCCAACCGCGGGCAGCTTGATACTTCCATTGTTCTGCTCACCGGATTCAGCTTGATGGCAGCCTGGATGCGAGGGTTATTCGAGGACGATCAAGTTGTGTATCAATCGCTGATGGCAGCTTGGTCTGTCATATACAGCGTCACGGCATACTTGAACTGGAAGCGTCGGGAAAGCGAAGTTAACGTTCACCTGGGGGTTGCCACCTTCGGCTGGTTCTTGTGGTTGATCTTTGTTCTCAAGGCCGTGGATTTATCGGCGGCGATCTTGGCCGAAGGCGCGATCGCGATCTACTTGGGACTCAGGTTGAACAGTAAACTGCAGCAAGCGACAGGGATTATCGCGTATTTATTCGGCGTTGTCGGTCTGGTGGCGTATCCGATTCGACACATCGTTTCGATGGAAACGTTGGGTTGGCTTATTATGGTCGGGACGATAGGCTGGTTGTATGAGGTGGTTCGCAAGATGCCTTCGGAGGCTTGGTACAAACCTTACCAAAGCAGCTTGGTTTGGGCGGACGCCCTTCTGATTCTCATATTTATCTCGGAAATTACCCGCGTACTCACGAAACCGCTAACCACCGATATGCAGCATCTGGTATTGTCGATCGTGTGGGTCGCCTATGCGGTGCTCGTCATCGTTATCGGAGTGGTAGCGAATAAGCGTAAAGCGCGGC
>JAJFMO010000035.1 GCA_020697475.1 Paenibacillaceae bacterium
AACGACCGCCTCTTCCGCTTCGAGGTAGCCATGAATATCGATATATCGGCCGTCTTTGCCATAGCGAATGGCGTTCGTCAGCAAATTTTCAAACACGCGTGCCAGCAGCTCTCCGTTGCCCCAAATCACCAGATGCGGAGTCACGTTCCATCGGGTTTCCAGCTTATTTTTCTCGAAAACAGGGTATAGTTCCTCATTTAATTGGATGAGAAGCTCGCTCAGATCAATCGGTTTGGGGTCGATCGGCAGGTTGTCGTAATTCATCCGGGCGATTTCAAACAACTCGTCAATCAACTTCTCCAGGCGCTGAGACTTGGTGAAGGCAATGCCCGCGTAATGCTTGATTTGTTCCTCCGTCAGCTCTTTGCCTTGAACAATGTAATCCAGGTAGCCCAGTACGGAAGTGAGCGGCGTGCGCAAATCGTGCGCCAAATTCAACACCAATTGCTCCTTGCTGTTTTCCGCAAAATCTCCCCGCTCCATCGCCTGCTTCAATTTTTCGCTGGCCCGATTGATGTCTTGTCCAATGTCCCCGAACTCGTCGTTGGACCGGATATCGAGCCTTCGGTTGAAGTCTCCGTTCGCCACGTAGTAGATCCCTTGCGATATGTCGCGAAAATACAGCGAATAGCGCTTCGTCAGGAGAAAGAAGAAATAGCAGGCGAGCGGAATAAAGATCAACAGAAAAAAGTTGATGTCCCCCATCTCCCCGATGAAACGTCGAACTTTCGCCAACGGGCTTTCGTACTTCAGCGTATAATAATAGCTTTGCAGCGCTTTGTAGATCAGATAGGTGATCGCACCGGAACAAAGCGTGCTTACTCCAAACAGCAGGATCATCTTAAAGCGGAAGCTGCGGATCATGCCTTGGACCATGCTTCGGACCCTGTTAGCCATTGAACGAATACCCCACTCCCCAGACGGTCTTGATCAACTTGTCTTTATGCATGTCTTCCCCGAGTTTCTTTCGCAGCGTGCGGATATGCACCATGACCGTATTGCCGCCTTCGTAGTAAGCCTCCCCCCACACCTGTTCGAAAATGTTTTCCGAGCTGAACACCTTCTTCGGATGACTGGCCAAGAGATATAAGATATCGAACTCTTTCGGAGTGAGCTCAATTGGATTGCCATACAGATAAACCGTTCGCTGTTCGGGATCGATGATCAAGCCGCCCGCCTCCAGAACAGCGTTGTTCGACGGCGAAGACGCGTTAAACTGCCTTGCCCGCCTCAACTGCGCATTCACGCGAGCGACCAATTCCATAGGGTTGAACGGTTTCGTTACATAATCGTCCGCCCCTCTAACCAGGCCGGTAATTTTATCGAGATCGGTCGCTTTGGCACTTAAAAATATGATGGGCAAATGGTGCCTCTCTCGGATAAGCTGTGTGGCTTCGTAGCCGTCCAGCTTCGGCATCATGATATCGAGAATGGCCAAATCGACCGACTGCGTGCGAACGGCCTGCACGGCCTCCAGCCCGTCGGACACTTTGATGCAACGGTACCCCTCTTTGACCAGATGCAATTCGATTAAATCGGCGATTTCAGGCTCATCGTCCGCGATTAAAACCGTGATTGGTTTCATGGCTCGCCCCCAGGAAAGATGTTGACTCCAGTGTATCAGATTTTTCCCGGCGCCACAGCGACGTCCATGATGCGTAGACGATAAAACCGATCGAACCTCCTGCGGAATTCAGAATGAGGTCGTCGACGTCGAACGTTCCGATAGAGAACAAGACTTCGGCGATTTCCAATCCGAGACTTACGCCTAAGGAACGCCAAAATACCCCTGCCAACGTCGGCTTCCCGGCTTTCGCCAGGATGCCGATGAACACGCCGAGGGGGACGAAGATCGCGATATTTCCAAGCAGGTTCAATTGGCTGGGCCCCGACATGACTTCGATCGCCCTGGAAATTTCCTTCAAGGGGATCAGGTTGCCGGCTTCCAGCCTGGTAGCGATATATTCCGGGTGGATTACGTTCTGCTTCAGCCGCCACCACATAAACTCGATGTCCGCCGGACCGAACTTGAGCAAAATGATTTTGAACAGCGCACACATATAGACGGCAAACAAGGCCTGAACAGTGAAATGGCACCACGCTCTTCCGGCTTTCATCGGTTCCCCTCCGCCGGCAACGCGCCCTGCTTACCGGAGCTCACCGTCACAATTACGCCGTCCATATTGTTACCCGACATCTCATAGAGGCCCTTTGCCGGCACTTGTATCGTTGTATTTTTGGAGATCGGATAGTAAAAGATTTCATAAACCTGGTTGCCGATCGTAGCCGTCGTGGACTTCTGTTCCTTCAAAAAATCCAAATATTCCTCCAGAACGAAGTTCTTCTGGTGCATGATGGCGCTATGCGGCAAGCCGACATAACGAAAATGCCAGGGCTCATTCCGGATCCCCGTGATGGCCGTTTTGTCTTCCGGATAACGTAAAATAAACCCGTATTTCCAGGCGTTGTCCCTCAGCCACTTGCCTTCGGCGGCATGCTCCATCTCCCCTTGCGTGGATCCAATATCCAGCGACAACCCGAGATTGTGCTCGCTGTAGCCCGCCGGCAACGCGTAATCGGGTCCCATTTCCTTGTAAAGCTTGCTTTGCTCCTGCTCGTCCCGATACCCGCTGCTGATCATGAAACGGTTGACTCCATCTTTTTTAGCCGCCTCAATCATCGTTGAGAATTTTTTCAGCAAGCTCGGCGTCAACCGAATCGATTTATCCAGAATAACGAATCCGTTTTCCAACTCCCGGTGTTTAACCAAGCTGATCGCTTCGGACGCTTCACCCCCCGGTGGTACAGGATGATCTTTATTGACCAACAATAAATTACCTTTGTAAATCCGATCTTTCGTTACCTGAATCGAGAGCCCGTCCTTCTCGGGCAGGTCAGCTTGTACTTGGGTGTTTTCTTCCGCGGGTTTCTCTTGATCGACTTTCGGTTTATCACGAGTCAGGCCATAGCCAATAATAATAAGTACAACAAGCCAAAACACCCATTTCTTCATCTTTCGTTTCCTCCTAAACTTTCATCCCCTATAAGGGTAAGGAGAACTATTTAAAAAGAAATGGGGGTAAAAATAAAATTTTTCTTAAAAAAGGGATTCGCACCTATATCCCAACAATCATCAAGAAAAGGATCAATACAATCGCCATGCATCCGGCGAATTTGTAATTTGGTATAGCCACCTGGAACACTGTTTTGTTCAACAGCCCCGCCAGCAAATTATTCACAGCCGTGGCCGGCGATATGGGATTGGACAGCGCCCAACTTCCCAACAGCAGCACCGCGTAATAGACCGGGCTGATCTGCATACTGAGCGGATCGATGCCGCTTGCAAGAATGGTTGCCGGCACAATGGGATGAAGACCGACGATGGAGGTTCCTGCAATGAGCACCACCGTGAATACCGAGAAGGTGAAGGATGGGGGCAGCGGGATTTGATGCAGCAATGCCGGAACAGCGGACCCGAACCCGGACCCGCCAATCGAACCGCTGAAGAACCCGGCAGCCAGAAACAACGTGATCTCTTTCTGCAAAGCGGGTACCGTTGCTGTGATATGGTTCTTCAAGCCTTCCCAATAAATAATCGTCGCTTTCTTGGCCATACACCACGCCAGCGGAAATATTACCGCCGCCAAACAAATCAACAACACCATAGGCATCCTGATTGCCTGCTCCAGCAACAAGATGGCGATGATTGACACGAGCAAATACATCCCGAGTCCGATGGGAAAAGCCGCACGAACCCGTTTCATTGCCGAGTCCTGTGGTGAATCGCCAACGGCTTTTCGCAACTCCGGGAAATCCACCGCCCAGCTAACAAGAAGACTTAAGACAGCCAAGGCGAACACATAGGGCAGGATGGACGTCCATGTCACCTCTAACATTGAAGTTACGACCGCCATAGCCGCGAAATACGGCGACCAGAAAATCGCCCCGGCAAATCCCCGGTTCAGCGCGTTGGCCAGCAGGCGGGTCATGCCCGGACGCGGCTTAATAAACACCATTTGATAAACCACAGGGACAGCTCCAAAGTTAATAAACACGCCCATAATTTGTGTAAGCAGCTGCGTTCCTGCATATATACTTGTTTTGCTGCGAAGGTTCAATTCGTAGAACCGCTTCAAAGCTTCGACGTACTCGGGAAGTCGAACCGGAATCCCAAACAGCGGCGCGAATAAAAACAGCGTAACGATGGTCACGTTGATCCCGGCAGCCTGGAACCAAAGCCGGGTATCCGCGCCCTGAAGCAGCAGCAGAGACGCCCCGGCAACCATGAAAGAAATCGAAAGCCACAGAGTCATCCCTTTCAGCTTTGGCAACAACAAAGCGATAGCGATAAAAACCAAGCTTCCCAGCAGAGGTGTAAGGAGATCGAGCTTCGTTAATTGCTGTAAAATATAAACCGCGGCAATGGAGTACAGAATCGTTCTCTCCACTGCCGCCTTCACTGCGGATGGCATTCTGTCTGCCCTCTCTCAAGTTGTCGTATGGATAGCTTGCTTTCCATCCTCCATCTTACCAAAAAAGAAAGACCCCGAACAAAATAAATTAGGGGCCCTACTCAGGATAACTTGAGCGAGCATTACGCCTATTCGTAACAATGAGGCAATAATAATGATTAAAACAATAGTAAGTGTTTACTCACTTTTCATGTTGACATACACTTTACGATGATTTAATATCAGTGAGTAAGTAATTACTCACTTTGTAGCATTGAACTTCCGAGGAAGAGGTGAAGCTGATTTGACCCCCAATAACATATTTAATGAAATCTTATCATTTCAATCCGTAAAACTAACTATGAAACAGGAACGGATTGTGCAAGCAGCCATCCAATTGTTTGCTGAAAAAGGTTATTCGAATACATCAACCGCTGAAATTGCCAAGGTAGCCGAGGCTTCTGAAGCAAGCATTTTTAAAAAGTATGGATCTAAAGAAAAATTATTGCTTTCAATCATTGTCCCAAGTTTAAAGGAATTCTTTCCTACAATGGCAGATGAAGTCATTGGTCCAATTAGCGAGGCAAATTCCACTTTTGAAGGATTTCTGGCCGCGTTCCTTAAGAATCGTTCAGAAATGGTCATTGCAAACAAAGAGATTTTCCAAGTAATTGTAAAAGAATTAATTTATAAAGAGGATTTAAAAAACGAACTCACACCTTATATTTTCGAGGCAGCTGCTTCTCGCCTAGCCCGAGTTATCGATTTATATAAAGAACGCGGTGAACTAATAGACATCCCGACTCACAAAATTCTTAAATCGTTGCTAACATTCATTGGTGGATTTTTTACTTCGCATTTTGTGCTATTAAATAACGAATCTGTTGCTGAAGAAGTAATTGAAGATGCTGTCCGTTTTATTATGCATGGTATTGGAATAAAAACTACTTCGATGAATTGAGCCTTCTAAAAGGAGCGAAGCATCCATGAATATCTTTAAAAATAAGCTTGTGTTAATATCGCCGATTATTGCTATCTTCATCATTTTTGTTTTTTTACTCACACTATTTCCATCTGTTCAAGTTCAGCCCAAAAATTTACCTATCGCCATTGTCAATGAAGACCAAGGGATTGAAATCGAAAATCAGCCGACAATAAATATGGGGCAAACTATTGTTGACATGATGCAGAAAACTTCAAATTCTACATCTGGCGAAGACCCTGCGGTTAAATGGTTGGAAGTGAAGAATGCTGAAGAAGTACAAAACGGTTTAGACAACCAAAAATATTACGCGGCGCTTGTAATTCCAAAAGATTTTAGTATAAAGCAAGCTTCTTTACGCACTCCATCGCCTACTTCTCCAGAAGTTCAGATCTTGATTAATCAAGGAATGAACCCTGCCGCATCGACAATTGCAGGGCAAATCCTAAACGGAATCGTTGATAATTTGAACAACAACATCCGTAATCAGCTCCTCGACGGATTTAAAAATCAAGGTGCTGCACTGACACCAGATCAAGCTTCAAAATTAGCTAATCCAATCGTCAAGAAAGTTACCAACGTCAATGAAATAGGTACAAAAAGCGCAAACGGTAATGCCCCTGTTTCTTTATTCCAACCACTTTGGATGGCATGTCTGGCAACAGCAGCAGTTCTCTTTACTGTCGTCAGCAAAATGACTCCTATAACTCGAATTCAGAGTCTAATTGCAAAGTTTATGCAGATTTTAATAGGTGCGGTTGTCGCATTTGTCGTGGGATTAACATGGCTAGCGGAAAACATGGTCGGGCTTCATATTCCACAGTTCACGGATACAGCACTTTTCTTATCGATTACTTTCTTCAGCTTTTTCCTGATGATATCTGCTGTAATGTCATTGTTAGGAATAAAAGGAATTGCCCTCTTTGCCTTATTGCTTTTCTTTGGTGCCCCATTGCTCGCTTTAGCGCCTGAAATGATGTCCCCGTTCTATCAAGACTGGGTGTACTCATGGCTGCCAATGCGTTTTATGGTATCAGGACTGCGAGAACTTTTCTTCTTCGGTAAAGGGTTAATCTGGGATTCCGTTTCGTCACTCACTTGGATTGGCTTAGTCAGTGCGATTGTTATCCTTGTTGCTGGTTTAAACCCTCGTCGCGGCAAAAGTACAGCAAAAGCGTAATTATGCTATCAATTTACATGTGGCTGTCCCCTACCAACGGTTTGGGACAGCCATTAAATTTAAGGCAACTTGTTACCCCTCAGTCTAACTGTCCGCCAGCACATACACCTTAACGTCCTTCTTCACACCGAATTTCCGTGCTTCTTGCAGGTCGTTCATAAACACATCGATACGCGAACCCCGAACTGCCGATCCAATATCCTCTGCTTTACGGATGCCGACTCCTTCAATCATTACCGTTGTTCCAAGGGGAATCACCTTCGGATCGACCGCGATCGTTCGCCCTTCCTCAGCGCGGCTGCCGCTGTAGGTTATGCCGTAACCGGGATGGGATGCCGTCTTACCCGTCGACTCGTAGCCGGCGGTGTAGGCGGTCAACGTGGTGGAAAGCACTTTTACAATTCGATTGCCGTCGGGAATCTCCTCAGAGTCAATTTCCGTTTCCAGCTGAGGAATAACCAATTGTTGACCAATTTGCAGCATATGAGGATCTTCGATTCCGTTGCCATCCATTAACGCCTGGATAGAGATGCCGAAGCTTTGGGCAATCCAGTAGAGGGTATCCCCCGATCTCACCTCATAGACTAAATCCGGCTGCGGTTCAGAATACGCTTCTCCAGAAGCTTTATCAGCAGAATCGGTCGCATCCGACGAATCTTGCTCCCCGTATGGACAAGAGGCGTTCCATGAGTAAGGGTAACTCTCGTAGCCTTGGCCAGCCGCAATAGTAGAATAGGGACCATACATGCCCGAATACGCACTCCAAACATAAGGCGGGTAATTGTAAAATGAAGCGACTTGCATCGTCGGCCCAGTACCATAAGCATTGTACTCCGAATACGTCGTCTCCTGATTTTGCCGGCAAACACCGTAATTATAGTATCCGTAAGGATCTACATAGGCATATTGCTCAGAGGGCACATACCCTTCGGCGCCCGCAACACCTGTAGCCGTCGCAGCCATAAAGCTGCCGGCAATAAGCATGATTCCGATACGCTCAAGTTTCATTGTCCTCTCCTCCGTTGGAAATCTAGTATTTTTGAAAATGGCATAATACTAGATTTCCCATTTCGAAGGAAAATAAACTTGGGATAGGTCGGATAAAATGCATGACAACAAGTTAAACTAATTCCAAAAAATAGTAGGGATGTGGCAGCAGTTTGAAAAAATTTTTATTGATTGAATTAGAATTGTTGAGTGTTGGAAAGGATAAGGATATGAATTGTACTAATTCAGAGGGAATTGGTTGCTTATGTACGTATTTATAAATGTTTTATATCTCATCGCTGGGTATTTTTGGGCGGATTGGAGAAATTGGAAAAAATATTATCCAACCGTCCTCTTCTTAATTATTGGAGATTTTTTATATAATTTTTTGCTCTATAATAAAACCATGTGGCTTTTTCATGATTTAATCTTACCTAATCATACATTGATTACATTGTTCACTATGACCGTTTCTTACAGTGTAACTGTCCTCATTTATTTAGGAAGGTTCCCCCAGGGATGGAAAAAACGTTCGTTATGGTTTTTATTGTGGTTTGGAGTTTACACAGTCGTTGAATACATAAACAATAAATTAGGTTTTATTACATACCATAATGGTTGGAATATTTGGTGGTCAGCCGTAATCACAGGAATTATCTTTTTAATATTGCCTATTCACCATAAAAGACCGCTAATAGCCTGGGCAATTTCATTATTGATTGTAATATCACTGTTGAATCATTTTGATGTGAAGATAAGCGAAATGAAATAGACGTCATGAATTGCACGAGCAAAAGCCGAGTACATGTCGGAAATAATCCGTCATGTACTCGGCTTTGATATTTAGCTGATCTCAAAATATCGGGTAAGTGCTAATCCAATTGGGGTGTACTCATGGCTGCCAATGCGTTTTATGGTAGCAGGAATTGATTAATTAACTTTTAAGTTATATAATCAATTAATTACATATTCACCCCTAATTGAAGGAGAACTATAATGAACGTCCAAGTTACTTGTAAAAATATTCTTTTTCTGGAGGCATTCTCTTCCAAAACACGCATTAAAATCATAGAACTACTTAACGAACGTCCGATGAACATTAAAGAACTGGCAACGTCTCTGGAGATTTCCTCTGCCATCGTCACCAAGCATGTACAGAAGCTCGAGGAAGCGGGGATTGTTAGTTGTGTGAGTTCGGCAGGTATTCGTGGAATGCAAAAGATATGTTCCGTTCGTCTGGAACAGGCGATTCTTCAGTTTAAAACCAAGGAACAGCAGGCCGATGAACACAACATTTCCGTACCCGTCGGCCAGTATAACGCCTTTCAGGTGAAACCGACCTGCGGGTTGGCCTCGAAAACAAAGATCATCGGAGAAGTCGACGATCCACGGTATTTCGCAGATCCCGAGCATGTCCAGGCTAGTATCATATGGTTCGCTTCAGGGTGGGTTACCTACCGTATCCCTAACTATCTTATAGGCAACCAGGTTATCCGTTCCTTGGAGATTTCGTTGGAAATCTGTTCCGAGTCGCCGCATTACAACGAAAACTGGCCTTCGGACATTTCATTTTATTTTAACGATCACTTCATCGGCATGTGGACCTGCCCGGGTGACTTTGGTGCCACAAAAGGCGTGTATACTCCTAATTGGTGGAGATACGGCTCAAAGCACGGCCAGCTGAAAACCATCATTATCAACGAGTATGGAACCTTTCTAGACGGTATTGAACTATCACAAGTGCGAATCGGAAGCTTGGGAATCACACAGGGCAAGGAGCTGTTTTTCAAAATCGCTTCTCTCGAAACCGCCGCGAATTGTGGCGGGGTGAACCTGTTCGGCAAAGATTTCGGAAATTACAACCAGGACATCCGAATTACCATGTCGTTCTAATTCAATGTTCCGTTTACCTGGCGCTCGCTCCTCCGTCGACGGAAAAGATTTGCCCGTTGATTTGTCCTGCCTGCGGCATGACCAGGAACAGCACGGCGGCGGCCAAATCTTCTCCCGTCTGTAGACGACCGAGCAGAGATCTACGTCCCTGCTCCTCCAGCCATTCCCGTGAACGGCCTTCACTTTCCCTCAAAGCGACCTCGCCTTCCGTCGCCACCCATCCGGGGTTGACGCAATTCACCCGGATATTGTAGGTTGCGAGCGCCCTTGCCAAATTGCGGGTCAAGGTCAACAGCCCGCCCTTCGATACGGAATAGGCAAACAGCTCCGCAGAGCCTGCGGCTGCGTGATTAGAGCCGATGTTGACTATCGAGCCGCCGCCGCGTTCTTTCATTAGAGGCACGACGGCCTTGCAGCATAAATAAACGCCTTTCAGGTTGACGTTCATGATGCGATCCCATAGTTGTTCGTCCGTGTTCAACAAGTTTGCCCTGGGGAAAATGCCTGCACAGTTGACCAGAATGTCCAGCCCGCCGAATTCCCTTTGCAACGTCTCGACGGTCTTGCCGATTTCCGCTGACCGGGACACGTCCGTACGGACAAAGAGGGCCCGTCCGCCCGCGGTTCGAATTTTGGTGGCGAACTCCTCACCGTTGTCCGCGACATCGGCAATCACCACAGAAGCGCCGTTGTCTGCCAATTGCTGTGCAACGGCGGCGCCGATGCCGCTCGCTCCGCCAGTCACGATCGCCGTTTTACCTTCCAATAGTTTTCGATTTGTTGTCATACGCATCTGTCTCCCCGGCATTAATTTTCGAATACATACTCCCCTTCGGCGGCCGCCCGCTCGTAAGCCGCTCGCGGAATCTGGGTCGCCAGCTTGCCGCCGCTGACGTCGACCATCGTACCGGTAATATACTCCGCAAGATCGGAAGCAAGGAAGCAAACGAGATTCGCCACTTCACTCTCTTGCCCCCAGCGCCGCAAGGTCAAATTGTCCAACGCCCGCTCTTTCCTCGCGGAAGGAAGATCCGCAAAATGATTCAATTCCGTAGGGATCATTCCGGGAGCGTAACAGTTCACCGTAATGTTCCAGGGGCCCAGCTCCCCGGCGAGCACGCGGGTGAATTGACGAACTCCCGCTTTGGCGGAAGAGTATGCCGCACTGCCGATGCTTGGCACGATGGCGGCGAAGGAAGCCGCATTGATGATGCGTCCGGATTTTTGACGCTGCATAACAGGGATAACGCCCTTGCACATCAAGAAAGTGCCTTTGAGGTTAACGTCAATATTGCGGTCCCACGCCTCTTCCGACAGCAGATGAACCGGCGCCCCGCCGGCGACGCCGGCATTGTTGACCAAAATGTCGATGCGTCCGTACGTGCAGACAACATCCTCCACGACCTCCTGAATTCGTGCAAAATCCCTCACATCGCAAATGTATTGCTTTCCTTTATAGCCCTTTTCCGCAAACCATCGTGCCGCATCCTGCAGATTCGTCTCGTTAACGTCGGTTATGATCGTGATAACCCCTTCGCGAGCGAACGTTTCGGCGATTTCCCTGCCGATGCCTCTAGCTGCTCCGGTCACGATGGCGACTTTGCCTTGCAAATCTATTTGCATATTTATTTCCTCCTTTTTATGAAGCTATTGCCCTAAGGCCGAAATTGTTTGTATAACGGAACGATGTAAGAAAAACTATCCGCCAATTGACGCTGCTCGTAATCCGCCACGGCTTCGGCCGGCGCCCCCAGCTCGTGAGGCGTCCGCCAATCCTCTTCCGCAGGTCTGGCGTTCGATTGTACGAAACGCAGCACCTTAGCCAGTTGAGCGGCTGTGCGGGGCGGATATTCGTGCCAATAATCATCGGCGAGCACCCGGACATGGCGCGTTTCCGGTGCGCCTATTTCAACAGGCATCGAAATTTCCCTGCCAATCCCGTTCAGGAGTGAAAATAACGCCGGAAAATCAATAACGCCTTGGCCGATCGGACAGCGCGCCAAGCGGTACCCTTCGTCACTTGGATAAATCCAGTAATCCTTCAAATGGACGTTTTTCAGATAAGGGGCCAGCTTCCCGGCAAATTCTAACGGATCCTCCGCAGTCGCCAGCGGATTGCCCGTATCGAGCGTAATCCCGAATCTGGGGGAATCGATCGTTTCACATAACCACAACAGTTCCTCAGACGCCAAATCCTGATGATTCTCCAGAGCCAGGTTCACGCCCTCAGCTTCCGCCGCCGTGGCCGCTTCTTTCAGTCCTCTCAGCACATCATTCAGAAAAGGCCGCCAACGGCCGGCCATCGGACGGCGATCCCCCCCCAAAGCCGCGCCACCCACGACCGTCCGTACGGTCATTGCGCCCACTTTCCCCGCAACCGCGAGAACTTGACCAAGCTTTTGTGGATCATAGCCGGACGTCGCCAGGTTGATGAACATCCCCCGTTCCCCGGCTTCCTGCGCGAGGGAAGACAGATCCTCGCCATCCAGCAGGGCTGACGGCAACTCTACTCCATAGACGCCCGCTTCCGCAGCGCGGTCGAACAACTCACGCGGAGTAACCCGGGACCGGACGGACTTCGGGTGAAGACCCATTAAATAGGTGGAACCAAAAACCGACAAACCGATGCGCATACTCTCTTCCCCCCAACGTCAAAAGGTTAACAAAATTTTTGCAACTTTCCCCGAAGCGGCCTTCCTACAGCAGAGCATGCACACAATCCACTCCAGCATCTTGTTCGATCCGTCACTTTTCTCCGGAAGGCGAAGGCAATTCCAACTCATCGGCAACCGGTTTGCCGAAATGCGGGGTCCCGTCATCGTTCCAAGTAAACTTCTGCATTCGGGTGCTGCGGTCTTTCCACCTTCCATCCGGATCCGCCATTCCGTGATACAAAAGCCAGTCTTCCGAACCGTCTGGCGAGGTGGTAAACGAACAATGGCCTACGCTGTATAAACCGGCTTCGTCATTACGGCTGAAAACGGGCAACGGAGACTTCCGCCACGATGTCGGGTTCAGTACATTTCCGTCGATATTCGCAAGCATTCCCATGCAGTAGTTCGATCTCCAGCTGGCGCTCGCCGAATAGACGATAAATATTTTTTCATCCCTCCGTAAAATTTGCGGGCCTTCATTGACCGGTTGGTCATGTCGCTCCCATTCATAGGAAGGTTCGCATATTTTCACCCTTTCCCCGCTGATCGTCCACGGATTGGCCATAGGAGCGATGTAGATCACCTGCACTTCGGCGGTTTTGCCGACCTCCCATCCGGACCAGACAAAGTACAATGCACCATCGTCCTTCTGCAACACCGTCCCGTCGATTGCCCATTCGTCTGTGGAATCGGCAATTTTCCCTTTGTCAATATAAGGCCCTTGAGGATCG
>JAJFMO010000483.1 GCA_020697475.1 Paenibacillaceae bacterium
ACAATAATCGCCGAATAGAAAGTACGACTCGAAGCCGTCTCCAACCGGTCCTTAACGACAAGCCGGTTCATCCGAAAACAGGACGTCGCCTCGACGCCGATCAATTCTGTCTCTGTCCCGCCCAGCTCCAGGCGAATGATGGTGGGAGCAAGCTTCCACCGCTGGTGAGCTTGCTCATAGGTGAGCGCTTCGTACTGAAAACAGTCGAGCATACGGTCAAACCCAACCCCTTGGTGACAAGCCGCATCAGGGACAACGTTCCCGTGCGGTGTCGTTCTCTCTACACGGAGAGTCAAATCGGTCGGCTCTTGAATTTCCACCAGAAAGCACCCGCTGCCGATCGCATGGGGTACTCCGCCCTCGACTAAATATATGCTTTCCGGCTCCAAAGGAAAGGCATGCAAAGAGTCAATCATGCCTGCAATATGTTGAGTCTGGAACAGGTTCTGCCACTTCTCCCTCGTCATTCCCGGCTTAAAGCCCAGCAGCAATTGCGGCTCCATCCCATTGATCGTTCTGCCACCGAGGACGAACCACGCTTCCGTCTTGCCGAATGCCGAGTTGAACAACCGCTTTGCCGACGGCTTGTCCGGATGCACTTGAATCGTCAATCTTTCCGCCGCATCAAGCACTTTCACCAACACGCCGGTCTCTGAACCGTATTTTCGGTAATGGTCCTCTCCCAGAAAAGCGACGGGAGCCAATTCAATGGCTTCCTTCAGAGTTGCCGTCGTCCCGTCCTCCAACCGGAACAAGCTATACCCTTCTTCAATGTGCTCTCTTCCGACGTTTTTCGCTTTCACGGTGGAAGCCACCCATTCCTCCGGGAACTCGCTGTCGGCCGCCCCTTCCGTTCCATTCCATTGCTCGATCATCCGGCCGCCCGAATACGTACGCCATACCCGGTTGCTCAACAGCTTGATCGGCTTTGTGCACAGCAAATTGTAGTCCATGTGGACACCAACCTTATTGATGAATTATGTATTTTATCGGGACTCAATACGAAATAAAACATGCTTGGCCAGAGGACTGCCTGGATCAACTCGCGGATGGGCAAACGTCTTTACAAAACTCATGCCGATCTTCCTCATGACATTTTTCGAAGGTTCATTCACTTCAGCCGTAAAACTGTATACTTCGCCCAAACCCAATTCGGCAAATCCATAACTTAAACAAGCTGCCGCCCCTTCTGTGGCATACCCTTTCCCCCAAGCCTCTTTCTTCAGCCGCCAGCCAATTTCCACACACGGTGTAAAATCCGATTCGAACGTGGCTCGATGAAATCCGATGAACCCGATAAACTCTTTGCTTTCCTTGATTTCTACGGCATAGAACCCGAATCCGCATTCGCGAAACTCAGAGATAAACGCTTTATAAGACGCAGCCGTTTCTTCCCAAGACAACGTTTTGGGAAAATACCTCATTACCTGTTCATCCGCATTTAATCGACTGAACGGTTCCAGGTCCTCGTCTTCCCAGTCTCGTAATCGCAATCTTGGTGTTTCCAAATAGATCATGTTAACCCCCCTCTAGTGCGTAAACGCCCATCCAATAAACCCGGCAACGGGCAACGAACATACGACAGCCAGCCAGAGCAGCCATCGATATTTTCGGTCATTACACTTGAAAATCCAGATGAATAACACAATCAGTCCGATCAGAGCCACGATGCCTGGAATGATCCATGCTAAAGTTAAAATCCACATAAGGCTCTCGCCCTTCTTTCCATTGTCACACTTATTACTCAGATTAACATAAGTTCTTATTTACTTCACTTAGATGACAAAAAACCGTCGGAAAAGTTTCTTCCGACGGCTCAGTACACTTAACAGACTGCTTTCAACGATAAGACATGTATTAGAGCCTGAATTCCCCGTCCAGGACGAATTCAGCCGGCCCTTTCATGTAGACGTTGGAGTTGCCTTGCGCCCAGACGATTTCCAAATCGCCCCCGGGACGATGCACCGTAACAGGCACGTCCCGCTCGACGACGCCGTTCAACACGCCGGCCACAACGGCTGCACAAGCACCCGTCCCGCAAGCTTGAGTGATTCCCGAACCGCGCTCCCACACTCGAAAATCAAGCTCCCGGCGATTCACAGCGTGTACAAATTCCACGTTGACGCGTTCGGGAAACAACGGGTCTTTCTCGATCTTCGGGCCGATCTGCTCGAGATCCACAGCTTGAACGTCCGTAACGAAAAACACCGCGTGCGGATTACCCATCGATACCGCCGTCAGACGATGCGGCTCGCCGCCAACTACTACTTCTTCATTCACCGTCATACTGTCCTGGTCGCCAACCATCGGCAGGTCCCGCTTATAGAGCCGAGGATTGCCCATATTCACCGTCACGCTCTCCACACGCAATGTTTCGGAAGCGTTCACCGCTGCTGAAGTTGGCCCCTCCTGCAAATGCGCCTGAACGTCGACGATACCGCTCAACGTCTCGATCGTAAACTCCGTTTGATCGGTCAAGCCGCGCTCCACCACGTATTTGGCCACACAACGCAAACCGTTGCCGCAATTTTTACCCTCGGATCCGTCGATGTTGAAAATACGCATGCGAAAATCTGCATTGTCGGACGGGCCGATCAGGATCAATCCATCCGATCCGATTCCCGTATGCACATCGGACACTTTTTGCGCCAATTCGGGCAGAACGGCTTCCGGCAAAGGATGTTCAAATTCATTGACATAAATATAACAGTTGCCAAGCCCGTGCATCTTGGTCACGCGCAACGTCGCACCCATTTTAGTTAACCCCATAAATATTTCACCTCATGAAAAAATAAACCGAGTGTCGGAAAGGCGGCGTTTCACTTCCGCGATTACCCGACGTTCCTCCTCTTCACTATCCGCTTCGAACGTAACGGACAAGCGAACGGCATGGCCGGTATCGTCCCACGGAACCGTGGAGATCAACTTCTCGCGGATCAAGTAATCACTGAATTGTTCGGCAGAGGCAAATTGCACTCCATCTGCAGTGGCTCTGGGAGATTCCACATAAATAAAGAACGAACCGCCCGGTTTCTTCGCGTTAAAGCCCAATTCGCGCAACACCTGTACGAGCATGTCGTGTCTGCGGGAATACTTGGCGCTGATCGACTCGGTGATCTCCGGATGACGCAGCCCATGAACCGCCGCCTTCTGAATGGCGATGAATTGACCGGAATCGACGTTGTCCTTGACGGTGGCGAACGCTTTGACGGCAAGCGCGTTGCCGGCGATAAAACCGATCCGCCAGCCGGTCATGTTGTACGACTTGGACAGCGAGTGCAGTTCTACACCAACTTCTTTCGCCCCGGGAGTGGCAAGAAAGCTGAGCGGCTTCGCCCCGTCGAATACCAACGCGGCATAGGCGGCGTCGTGAACGACAAGCAATTGATGCTCGCGGGCAAACTTTACGACTTTGGCGAAAAACTCCGGTGTCGCTGCGGCGCCTGTCGGATTGTTCGGGTAGTTCAAATAAAGCAGTTTGGCTCGTCCCAGTACGTCATCTGATAACGAATCCAGATCGGGCATAAAGCTGTTTTGCTCGGAGATCGGCAGATGAACGACTTCTCCGCCTAAATATTTCGTGTGC
>JAJFMO010000484.1 GCA_020697475.1 Paenibacillaceae bacterium
GGAGCGACCTTCTTGCCTGCGGCGTCCAGATTGAACGAATCGGCCGGAATTCCGTTCTCATCGGGCGTGCCGGGCAGCGGAATAAACCCTTCCGCATTCGGATACACGCCAAAGTAGTTGTCGAACGAGCGATTTTCCTGAAACACGACGAAAATATGCTTCACCGGCGAATTCGCAGCCCCAGCTGTCGACGCCGTCGTTACCGCCGATTCCGTCGCTGCAGCCGACGCTGTCGGTGCAGTTGCCGCCGCCCCGGAGAAGCGGAGCAGCCCGACGAGCAGCAGCAAGGCGAGCAGCCCGAGTGTAGACCTTTTGTCCAACTTAACCCCTCCTACGATCAAGAGCTTGATACCACGCGGTTTCCAGTTGAATATTTGTACTATTTATAATAGAATGAACCCAATATGTGCTGTCGGAAAAGGGGAAAGAACGTGACCAAAGCGTCGAACCGCAAGCCGTTATACAAACAAATTCGTGAATATATTGTGGACCATATACGCCAGAACAAGTGGCGGGTGAACGACCGGATCCCGTCCGAGAACGAACTGTCCGCCCAGTTCAACGTCAGCCGGATTACGATCAAGAATGCGTTGCAGAAGTTAACCGAGGAAGGGCTCATCTACCGGATTCAAGGCAAAGGCTCGTTCGTTTCCGCCGACGCGTCCGGGGAGCCCCCTGTGTACAGTCCGCCCGGGACGTTGAACGATCATCTGATCGCGTACTTGATGCCTCGTCTCGACAACGTGTTCAGCGCAAATCTATTGAACGGCATCGAGGATCAGTTGGCCAAAGAAGGCTATCATCTCTTATTTCGCAAGACGCACAATTCGAAAGAAACCGAGAAAGAATTGCTCAAGCAACTGGTCGACATGAAGATCAAAGGGATCATCGTTTACCCGGTCAATGGCGAAACGTACAACGAGGAACTTCTGAAGCTTGCTTTGAATCATTTTCCCCTTGTCGTTGTGGATCGGTATTTGAAAGGGGTGGAGACAAACTGCGTCTGCTCGGACAATGCAGCCAGCGGCTATGAGGCGGTTGCGCATCTGCATCAGCTAGGGCATAGCCGCATCGGGTTCGTGACGACGAACTACGAGGGCACGACCAGCATCGAAGACCGGTTGCTCGGGTACGAGAAAGGCTTGAGCGAGCACAGCATCCCGATCGATCACAGGCTGCGCCTGATCTTGCCGAACGGGCCGGTGGAGCCGAACGCCGCGCCGGCCGGCAATCTGGAGCCGCTGCGCCGCGCTTATATCGACGAGATCAAAGCTTTCTATCAACAAAATCCGGACGTCACCGCAATCGTCGCCGTCAATTCCGGAGTCGGTTTTAACGTGATGGAAGCGGCGAAGGAGTCGGGGATCGGCATCCCCGACGACCTGTCCGTCGTGTTCCTGGACGATTTTGAATATTCGGCTCACTCGGCCATCCCGCCCACCTGTGTCAGCCAAGAGGAGACGAACGTGGGTCGGGAGGCGGCGAAGCTGCTCGTATCGATCATTGAAGATCCACGCCAGGAGCGGCGCAAGATCGTCACCCCCACCCGGTTGATCGTGAGGCGATCGACGGCTCTCGTGAAAGAGAGTGCGCTTAGGGAGTAAGGCCATTATATCATCGGATGCCAAAATGAAGCTCAAAACGCACCGGAACCCCCGAATCCATCTTCGTGAACGGGCTCTCCCCCCACATATCCCACCGATTGGTGCTGGCGAAGTAGTTGGAGACGGTGCTTCGCACGCACCCCTCGTCCGTCTCCACTTCCAATACGAAGCCGCCGATGCCCATCGGTTCGTCCGCTGTATGTACAAGGAGTGAGTTGGATTGGCGCAGGAGCGGCCAATATTGGCGGTCGATGTCCAACGTTTGCCGGCAATCGAAATATTCCAACCGCGGCAAAATGCCGATGAACTGCCCGTTCAGTTCGACTTTGTAGGCGTCCGGTGTTTTGCAGCTGCTGCCTGCCGCACGCAATTGGACGGATCGGATCTTTTCGACGGGGGGCAGTGGCGAGCCGAAGGTGCCTTGGAAGGTCGGGCGCTTCGTGAACTGCGGCTTTTCGGGCTTCTCGCCGCGCCGCCATTGCAATTGACCGACCGGGCCTTGCCGAAGCACGTACCAATCGGCGGTCACTTTCTCGCCGTCCACCGTGATGAGCCACCAGCCCGGCGCCGAGTCTTCAAGATAACCCCATCCATATTCGAACGAATCCGGAGGCGGCATGAGCGGACGCACGTCGGTCAGCGGCACCGGCGGGCGATCGGGGTAGCCGAGCACCGTGCTTTTCAACTGGGGCATCCAGTCGTCGCCGACTTTGTGCAGCGTCGTCACCTGGTTATGCGTATGCCCGCAGAAATAAGCGTCGATCGGGTGGTTGGCAACTTCTTTCAGAACTTTTTGCACAAAATTGAAATGGGTGAAGAAAGGTCGTCCGACCGGGATCAACGGAGGGTGTGCGAAAAGAAATACGTGCTCATACTTGCCGGATTCGGCCAAAGTGCGCTCGATGAATTCCGCCTGCTCGCTCTGGTCGCTGTACGTTGTATAGTCGAGGATGATGAATAACGAGTTGTTTTTGACAAAAGTATAATAGCCTTTCGTAACCGGGGCTGTCCCCAGCGCCTTGCCGATCGCCGGATAGACGAGCTCAAGCACCGGTTCTTCCTCTCGCTTGCCGACGGTGCCATCGTGTGTGCCGAGCGCAAAAAACAGCGGAGCCTGCAATCCGTCCAGCATCTGCAGCGCTTCCGTCATCTCCCTCATGTTGCATGCCGCATCGTCGCCGTGCCCCTGCATAATGTCGCCCGTCTGGATGACGAAGTCAGGCTTCATCGCGGCGATCGCAGCGATCGCCTCCGGCACGACGTTGCGCGTCAGCCAAAGGTTGCGGGTGCAATCGACGAGGTCGGTCACCCCTTTGGGGCGGCCGGCGAACACTTCCTTATGCGACTCAGGCTGCACGTAATGCGTATCTCCCATGACAACGAACCTTAACGTATTGGCCATGTTCCATTCCCTTCCGCCAAACTTCATCGCTCGGCTCCGTATACTTTGAGTGGAATTTTTGTGATATTCGCCTCGTTCTCCCAAAGTATATGGTATATTTGGTATATTTGTATTATATCGACCTCTTCAGTATATTTTGATTGGGCGGGAGCGTCAACCACTTTTTTGTGTGGGTTTAGGGTGGTTTTAATGCTAATCGTCGGGGTTGAGGGTGGCTGTTGGAGTCGGTGCCATCAGCTTCCTGGTTGAATATTTGGTATACAATGCGTGGAGATGTTGTTGGGGGACGTAACGGCCATGACGGCAGCTTAGAGCGGCGATAGAGGAGGCGGCAGCGAATAACGGCCATAGCAGCAGCTCCCTCGGTTTTTAGAGGAAATCTCACGAAAGCTCATTCATTCGCAGGATTTCACCACCTTGGAAGTCCGGCAATAACGAAACTATCCAGGAAAATCGCCATCGAAATCGCAAAAGGGTGTGCGGGAACAGAAGTCGCGATTCGCCACTTTTAAACTATCGCTATTCGCACACTCCACTCTACCCTTGGAGGTTCACCCTCCCAT
>JAJFMO010000485.1 GCA_020697475.1 Paenibacillaceae bacterium
CTTGCGCAACGCCTTGGCTTCGATCTGACGGATGCGCTCGCGAGTGACGCCGAACACTTTGCCGACTTCCTCCAGCGTCCTCGTCCGCCCGTCGTCCAATCCGAATCGCAGACGCAGCACGTTCTCTTCCCGTTCGGTCAACGTGTCAAGCACGTCTTCGAGCTGCTCTTTCAGCAATTCGTAAGCGGCGGCGTCGGCTGGAGCGAGTGCTTCCTGATCTTCGATGAAATCTCCGAGATGCGAATCGTCTTCTTCGCCGATCGGCGTTTCGAGCGATACCGGCTCCTGGGCGATCTTCATGATCTCACGCACCTTCTCGGTGCTGAGCTCCATTTCAGCCGCTATTTCCTCAGGAGTGGGCTCGCGCCCC
Organism: Paenibacillaceae bacterium; assembly: GCA_020697475.1. GTDB lineage: Bacteria > Bacillota > Bacilli > Paenibacillales > NBRC-103111 > JAJFMO01. Next base: position 371 of record JAJFMO010000485.1, read on the forward strand.
AATTCCTGCAACAGCTGACGCGACACACGGATCAGCTTGTTGATCGTCTCCACCATATGAACGGGAATGCGGATCGTTCTTGCCTGGTCGGCAATCGCCCGCGTAATCGCTTGGCGAATCCACCAAGTGGCGTAAGTACTGAACTTGAATCCTTTGGTCTGGTCGAACTTTTCGACAGCCTTAATCAGACCCATGTTGCCTTCTTGAATCAAATCGAGGAACAGCATGCCTCTTCCCACATACCGTTTGGCAATACTGACGACCAGGCGCAAATTCGCCTCGGCCAACTTGCGCTTCGCTTCTTCGTCGCCTTTCTCAATCCTCTTGGCCAACTCTACCTCGTTCTCTGCGGACAAGAGCGGAACGCGGCCGATTTCTTTCAAATACATGCGGACAGGGTCATTAATCTTGATGCCCGGCGGCAAAGTCAAATCGTCGTCGTAGTTAAACTCTTCACCGCGCTCTTCGGGATGCAGCGTCATCTCGTCGTCCGATTCGTTGCCGACATCGATCCCCATTTCGGATAATTGCTCAAAAAATTCGTCAATCTGTTCCGGATCCTGGTCGAACGGAGCCAGCCTTTCCATGATGTCTTTATACGTCAGGGAAGACCGTTTCTTGCCCAGCTCGATCAATTGCTCTTTGACCTGCTCCAATGTTTGCTCGGTTTCCAGTTCAGTATGCTGATCGTTCGCCATCTATTCCACTCCCTCCTCCCCGGAGCCTTGCTTTTTATTCAAAAGGGGCGACAACTGTTTCTCCAGGGTAATCATCTCTTGCAAAATTTGCGCTGCTCGCAGCGCATCGCCGGAACGTTCTGCCTGCATCCATTCCTGCTTCTTCGTCTCTAGCGTTGCTTGCCGATCGCGTCGGATAATCACTTTAATATAATCGTCGATTGCCTGCGCATTGGCTCCACGGAACGACTCCGTCATCGATATCGCCGTAGCCGCCCTCTCCAACCGGTCATCCTGAAGCGTTGAGATGTACTTGCTTAGATTCGGCTCGTTGCCTGAGGCATAATAAGCATATAAATAAGCAGCCAAGGCTGCGTGCACATCATCGAGAAAATGTTCCCCCAGCTTCTCTTCCACATATTTCGCCACGTCCTTGTCGTGCATCATCGCATCGAGCAGGCGGATTTCAGCGTTATAGTGCGCCGGGTGCAAAGGGGAAGCCGATTCAGCTTTGCCGCTTTCATTCATAACATTATTCCACGGAATATCGTTATTATCCCCATTATCCGCGAAAATTCGCATTTTCTGGCGGTATTGGTTCAATTCCTGCTTAAGTACGTCGTAGGAGTAGCCAAATTCTCCCGATAGCTCGCGCACGTAATGTTCCCGCTCGGTCGGCAGCGGGATCTCCGCGATCAGATTGAGCGCGGCATGGATGTAGCGCAGCTTGCCGTCGTCTTCCTGCAATCGAAAATTCCGGCGTATGTACAGCAGCTTATATTTCATCGAGGGCACGGCTGCTTCGATGATATGGCGGACGAAAGCTTGCGCCCCTTGCTTGGCGATATATTCGTCGGGGTCCAGACCATCCGGCAGCATCGCCACATTCACTTGGCAACCGGCTTTCTCCAGAATGGGGATGCTCTTATACGCCGCGTTCTGGCCTGCGTTGTCGCCGTCGTAACAGACAATCACTTGCTCCGCCAACCGTTTGATCGCCACGGCGTGCTCGTTCGTCAGTGCGGTGCCCATTGTCGCAACACCGTTAGTCACCCCGGCATTCCACGCCTTGATCGTATCGACGTAGCCTTCGAACAGAACGAGTTGCTGTGTCTTGCGGATAGCCGGTTTGGCCAAATCCAGATTATACAGATTGTTGCTCTTATGAAAAAGCGGCGTTTCCGGGCTGTTCAAATACTTCGGTTGAACATCGCCGAACGCCCTGCCGGCAAACGCAATCACCTTGCCTTTCGCATCGCTGATCGGAAACATGACCCGGTCGCGAAACCTGTCGATATACTCTTCGCCTTCGTTGCGGGCGATCAAAAGTCCGCCCTTGGCGACAAGCTCAAGATCGAAATTTCTTCCAGATAAAAGCTGCGAGAGCTTATCCCTTGATTTCGGAGCATAGCCGATGCGGAACGTCTCGATCATCTCGGCGGTAAAACCTCGTCCGCGCAAGTACTCCATCGCCGGTGTGCCTTCACTTGTACTGAGCAGAATGTAGTGATACAACTTAGCCGCAAACTCGTGGGCGTCGACCAATACGTTGTTGTCTCTCTGCTCTTCCGTCAATTCGGCGGGCCCCGCCTCCCAAGTGACGGGCATGTTCGCTTCCACGGCCAAGCGGGTAATAGCTTCCGGGAACGGGATACTCTCGATTTCCATCAGGAATCGAATCACCGTACCACCGGCTCCACAGCCGAAGCACTTGTAAATCCGCTTCTCCGGCAAAACATAGAACGACGGCGTCTTCTCCGAATGGAACGGACATAATCCTTTCAAAGACTGACCTTGTTTGACAAGATTCACATACCTGCCGACCACATCCGCAATGTCGTGGCGCTGCAGGACGGCGTCGATGACCTCCTCCGGAATACGTCCTTGACTCATCTCGACCACCTTCATTGTTATCGACACGTCTACCTATTCGCTATATAGGTAAATTTTCCTGCAAATTTTTCAAAACTTTCGTCAAAGTTTGCAAAAATCGATGTCGATCTTCACTTGTCAAAGGTCTCGGGCCCTTCGTCCGTCCGCCGCTGCGCCTTCTCTTGGCCAGTTCGTGACGCCGCTCCAGCAAAAAACCGATCGTCTCATCGGTGTAAATTTGTCCGCGGTTGGACAGCACGATGGCCCGCTTGGCCAAACCGATCGTCGCCAGGCCGAAATCTTGCGTGACCAAGATGTCGCCCCGTGAGATATGGTTGGAAATGTACAAATCGACCGATTGATCGGAACGGTCGACTTGAACGATAATAACTCCCGGCGCGGCTTGGATGCGGTGATCGTAAGAAGCGACCATTAACACGTCGCAGGCAAAATCGGCCGCGGCGCGGATAATCTCCACTTTCACCGGGCAGGCGTCGGCATCTACGACTATGGTCATGTTTTCTGCGATTCCCCTTTCACCCGTACTATTATATACGCGCATCGGCGAAAAAATCCTGCTTCATTTTCAGAAAATTAAATGTTGTGTTTTTCCATTTGTTCAAGGAAGCGGCG
>JAJFMO010000486.1 GCA_020697475.1 Paenibacillaceae bacterium
GGTGACGGTTGATCCATTCGGGGCGAAGCATTTTACGGCAACGGCGACTTACAGCGACAGCACGACGGCAGATATCTCGGATAAAGTCAGCTGGTCTTCCTCCAACACTGCGAACGTCAACATACTTGATACAGGCTTGGCTTACGGGGTGACCGCGAGCTCACAAGCGAATATCACGTGCAGCTACCAGGGAGTGACCTCCAACAGTGTTACATTTAATGTGAATTAACAAGTTTATAATGACATGGAACAACGCCGTTATCGCAATTCGCGATTCGGCGTTGTTTTTTGTTTCAGTCCCGATTTGTGTAAAAATTCATCCGCAAATGTGAATGGTCATCCCCTCCCCTGCATGGTTCAATGGAACTATCTCATGCTATAGCGGGATGCTTACGAAGCACGCAATTCCTGACGGAATTGCTCAATAAGGAGTTGTTGCTGGAAATGATACGATGGAACAAGACTGCGAAAATGGCCGCTGTCGGATGCTTATCCGCCGCCATGATAGCGATTGCAGGCTGCGGCGGAGCGGCCGGCACTTCGGCGAGCAAGACGGCCGGCGGAACGGCCGATGGAACGGCTGTCCAAGGGGAGCCGCAATCGGCGGCAACGGCAAGCAAGGAGCCGGTTCAACTGAAGGTCTACTTTTTTCAACCCGGATTTGTCGATACGGATTTTAACGAGAAATTTATACCGTATTTGAACAAGAAGTTCCCTAACATCACATACGAACTGGTGAACACGCAGAAAGGTGTCAGTATCGAGGATATCGTCGCCTCCGGAGACATTCCCGATCTGATCGAGGCCGGCGAGAAGGAAGTGCCCAAGCTGAGCGTGCTCGGCGTGCCGGAAGATTTGAACAACCTGATCAAACAGAACAAGATCGATATGAACCAGCTGCAGCCGGTGCTGAACAGCTCGCTCAAGAAGTACAGCGACAAAGGTGAATCGCTCGCGATGATGTTTGCGATGCAGAACTTCGCCACATTTTATAACAAAGATATCTTTGATAAGTTCGGAGTCCCTTATCCGAAGGATGGGATGTCTTGGGAAGAATTGGTCGGGCTCGCTCGAAGGCTGACCCGCGAGGTGGACGGCCAGCAGTACTACGGCATTCAGGCGGGGAACGGTTCCGCGTTGGCGCAGAAGTTCGGCTTGGATACGGCGGACGTGAAGACGAAGAAGGCGTTGTTCAACAACCCCGGTTGGCACAAGGTGTATGAGCTGGGGAAATTGCTGTACACGATCCCTGGCAACTTGCCGCCGAAGGGCAAGTTCAATTCCGTGACGGGAATTTTCACGAAAGACCGCAACGTAGCGATCGCCCCTTACTACACCGATGGGTTCATCAACAACTTGCAAATGCTGCTCGATCAAGGGAAACCGATTAACTATGATATTTCCACGCATCCGACGTTCCCCGACAATCCGGGGCACAGCCATGAGCTGAGCTTCCGCTCGTTCGTCGTTTCGAAGACGAGCAAGCACAAGGCGGAGGCGTTCCAGGTCGCCGCTTATATCGCCACTTCGGATGAGATTCAAACGCAGCTGTCGAAGGACGGTTACGGCGCGTCGCTCAAGGATGACAAGTACAAGAAGATGTTCGGGGAAAACCGGACGGTGCTGAAGGGGAAAAATGTCGCGGCCATCTTCAAAACGTCGCCGCTTGATATTCACCACATCAACAAGTACGACGATGCGGCGAAAAAAACGCTGGATCAGCCGTTTTACGATTTCGTCAGCGGCAAGATTGATGAGAACACCTCGCTGCGACTCGCTCAGGAAGCGGCGGACAAGGCAATCGCGGATATGAACTAGAGCCCCGCAAGGTGAAGCCAAGCAAACACCCCTTGGTCCATGGATCAAGGGGTGTTTGCTTATGCTGATTTATACCGCTTATTTCAGCTGATGGATCGGTTGGCCTAGCGCGCCTTCCGCCGCTTCCATCACTATCTCGCCGAGTGTCGGATGAGCGTGGATCGTCAGCGCGATGTCTTCGAGCGTCGAGCCCATCTCGATCGCGAGACCCAGCTCGGCAATCAGATTGGATGCTTCGGGGCCGACGATTTGCGCGCCGAGCACTCGGCCGGAAGCTTTGTCGGCGACGAGCTTGACAAAACCGTCGCCTGCAGCGAGCGATAACGCCCGACCGTTGGCAGCGTACGGGAACTTGCCGGTCTCCGGCGTGAACCCTTGCGCCTTGGCCTCCGTCTCGCTTAAGCCGACGCTGGCGATTTCCGGATCGGAGAAAACGACAGCCGGGATGGCCATATAATCCACCTCGCTCTTCATTCCCGCGATCGCTTCCGCAGCCACTTTGCCTTCGTAAGACGCTTTGTGCGCCAAGGCGAGCCCGGGCACGATGTCGCCGATGGCGTACACGTTCGGGATATTCGTCCGGCTTTGCTTGTCAACTTGGATGAAGCCTCTTTTGTCCATATTCATATGGATAAGGTCGAGGCCCAGTTCGTCGGTGTTCGGCCTGCGGCCCACGGTAATAAGTGCGTATTCGGCTGTTACCTGCTTCTCTTCCCCGCTCGATGTCGTGTAAGTGATGGATATGTCACGCTCGGTTTTGCTAGCCGATTTCGCCATCACCGAGGTGACGATTTCGACTCCGTCTTTTTTCAGCTTGCGTTGGACGAACCGGGTCGTCTCCTGTTCGAAACCGGGCAAGATCGAATCGGTACCTTCGAGGATGGTCACCTTTGTCCCCAGTTTGGCATATGCCTGTCCGAGTTCCACGCCGATGTACCCGCCGCCGATCACGATCATACTCTGTGGAATCTGCGGCAGCGACAGTGCCTCAGTGGAGGAGAGAATGCGGCCGCCGTACGGGAAAGCCTTCAACTCGATCGGTCGTGAGCCTGTCGCGATGATGCAGTGGTTGAAGCGGTAGCGGCTTCCCTCCACCTCTTGCATGACCCGTACTTCGTTAGGCGCCGTGAAGTATACTTCGCCGCGGATGAATTCGATTTTGTTCCCTTTAAAAAGGGAGCTGACGCCGCCGGTTAATTTTTTGACGATGCCGTCTTTCCATGCTTGTACTTTGCTGAAATCGACGCTGACTTTCTCTGACTGGATGCCGATGTCCGCGGAATGCAGCGCGGTTTCGTAACGATGCGCCGCCGAGATCAGCGCCTTGGACGGGATGCAGCCGCGGTTGAGGCATACGCCTCCGATCTCGTCCTTATCGACAACGGTAACCGATTTGCCCAGCTGCGCCGCGCGGATTGCGGCCACGTAACCGCCCGGACCCGACCCGATGATGAGCACGTCCACTTCGTTCGTCAAATCTCCGACTACCATAGCGTTACACCTCCATGACCAGCAGCTCGGGATCTTCGAGCAACTGTTTGATATAATTCATCGCGTATTGGGCGGTTGCCCCGTCGATCAGGCGATGGTCGAAGCTGAGCGACAACGCCATCAGTTGGCCGATGGCGATTTCTCCGTTGCGGACGATCGGCTTCTCGGAAATGCGCCCGGTGCCCAAGATCGCCACCTCGGGGTAATTGATGACCGGGGTGAAGAACATCCCGCCAGCCGAG
>JAJFMO010000487.1 GCA_020697475.1 Paenibacillaceae bacterium
AAAGCCTCCTTGGAGGAGGCTTCTTTACCTGAGTAGACTTTATAATTCCCGGGGCCCCGCAAACAACCTGAATCCACTTCTAGTATCCCGGTCGGGATAGAAAGACAAACACGTGTCTGTTGTAAAAAACATCGTTTACCAGAACGAAATTGGCATTGTAGCCTTGGACAAACCCGACATCCCTGTGTTCATGGCGCGAATAGGTATAAATTTGAATGGGCACTCCGTATTCCACATGGCTCTGAAATTGATCGTCCGTGGTGAGCCGCTGACCATTCTCATACATAGAGGGATCACCTGCGATTTGTAGGAGATTGTTCGTGTAAACGTTTTTACATGGAAGGTAAATCTATATTAAACCCATTTGCACATGATGGCAATATCCTTAGGATGATTTTGCGTAGACATGCACAAAAATCGTTGAAATTCCCCAGAAAAATCCCAATACAGGAAAGGAAAGAAACAATTTCCTGTATTGGGATGACGGAATAGGTGATAGCAAAATGTTATGGATTATCGGACTCGGGAATCCCGGGAAACAATATGAGGCCACTCGCCATAATGTAGGGTTTATGGCGATAGATCGGTTAGCTGAGAAGTGGAAGATTCCGCTCGATCGCAACAAAGGGAAATACGTCATGGGCGAAGGGAAAGTTGGCGAGGAGCGCGTCTATTTGCTCAAACCGATGACGTTCATGAATTTATCCGGTGAAGCGGCCCGTTCGTTCGCAGACTATTACAAGGCGGATATCGATCGGGTGATCGTTATTTACGACGATCTGGATACCCCGCTCGGGTCGATTCGATTGAGGTATCAAGGCAGCTCCGGCGGGCATAACGGGATTAAGTCGCTGATCCAGCATCTTGGTACTCAGAACTTTAAGCGGGTGCGCATCGGTATCTCCCGGCCCGAACCGGGAGGGCAAGTAATAGACTACGTACTGTCTCCGTTCAAGAAGGCGGAACAAGTTGCGCTTGACGAAGCGCTCAATCGAACCGTCGAGGCGTGCGACTACTTGCTGGACCATTCATTCGACGCCACGATGGCCAAATACAACGGTACTGCAGGAGGCTAAAACAACGCGCGGCTGGACATACTGTATGGAGGTAAGCGCCCGGAATAACGGCGCAATCCGAGTCTACTTTGCGGATTGGAGTCATACGTATGTCAGTAAAATATATTTGCCGCCATTGCCAGACTGCGATTGGTGAAATCGACTCGGGCGCGATCGACGAAGCCCGGCTCGGCTTCCATTTCTTGACCCCCGAAGAGCGCAGAGATATAATATCGTATAGCTTGAATGGCGATACCGTCGTGAAAGTCATCTGCGATTATTGCAAGGAAGCGCTGGACACGAATCCGGAGCTGTCTCTGCTTGCCAATCCGTTGCAGTAAATTGAAGATCGAGGAACGCTAGTCTTGGCCTTGGACTTTTCATCCAAGGCTTATTTTTGGTAGGGTTGCATGAGTGAGAGGAGTGGCGTAAGGCTTGCATGAATTGACGGAAGCAATGCTTCAAGACAGCGATTTTCAGACGATCGTGGCCGGCATCCGCTCCGGGATGAAGGAGCAGCTGATTTCCGGGATGTCCGGGTCGGCCAGGCAAATTATGGTGGCCGCCCTGGCCAGGCAGTTGGAACGGCCGATCTTTATCGTTACGTATAATTTATATTCGGCGCAGAAGATCAGCGAAGATTTGGTGGAGTGCATGTCCGCGGATCGGGTGTTGCTCTATCCGGCGCAAGAGTTGATGGCGATTGAGAATGCGGTCGCCGCTCCGGAGATGCTCGGGCAGCGGATTGAGGTGCTGACCAAGCTTGCGCAAGGCTTTAACGGCGTCGTCATCGTGCCTTTCGCGGGAATGCGGCGCTTGCTGCCGTCGCCCGGCGTGTTCAGAGAGTCGCAGATTGCCATTCGCGCCGGTGAGACGCTCGTGTTGAGCGCCTTCCTGGAACGAATGACTGAACTCGGCTACGAGCGCAAAGAGCGCGTCGAAGCTCCGGGGGACATGAGCGTGCGTGGCGGGATAATCGATTACTATCCGTTAGCTTCGCACAATGCCTATCGGATCGAGCTGTTCGATGATGAAATCGAATCCATTCGTTCTTTCGATCCTACGGATCAACGATCCACGGGCAAGTTGGAAGAAGTTACGATCCATCCTTGCCGCGAGCTGATCGCTTCCGGAAGCCGGTTGCGCAATGCGGCTCAGCACGCGTCCGAGCTGCTCGAGGCGCAGCTGTCGAAGATGAGCGACAGGCAAGCGAAGGAGAAGCTGTCGCAAGGGATCGGGCGCGAGTTGGACATGCTGCGGGAACAAGCCTACTTCCCGTCCGTCTATAAATATATTTCTTTGCTTTATCCGGAACGGCATACGATGCTTGATTACTTGCCGAAGGATACGCTTATGATCGTTGACGAACCGCTCAGGCTTCACGAAACGGCGAAGCAGATGGAGCGCGACGAGGCGGAGTGGATGACCCATTCGTTGCAGGATGGAGCTTCTCTCCCGGCTTTTGCGCTGTCCAAAAGTTACGATACGCTGATGTCCAGAAAAACGTTTTCTACGCTCTACATATCGCTGTTTCTCCGTCAAGTTCCGCAAACCCAGCCGCAAAACATTATCCATATCAATTGCCGTGCGATGCAAAACTTTCATGGGCAGATGAATCTGCTCAAGTCGGAAATGGAGCGGTGGAAGAAGACCGGGCATACGGTCTATTTGCTCGCGAGCGGAGATGAGAGGACGCAGCGCGTCAAGCGCGTGTTAAGCGATTACCATATTGACGAGCCGGGGATCATCGACGGCAACCTGCAATCGGGCTTCGAGCTGCCGTCAATCAAGCTGGTGGTCATCACTGAAGGTGAGATGTTCACCCAGAAGCAGCGCAAAGCCCGCAAAGTGACGCAGCGCATGGAGAACGCCGAGCGGATCAAGAGCTATCAGGAGCTGCGTCCGGGAGATTATGTCGTCCATGTAAATCACGGAATCGGCAAATTCATCGGCATCGGCACGCTCGAGATCAACGGTGTGCACAAAGATTATTTGCACATTCAATATTCCGGCGGCGACAAGCTGTCCGTACCGATCGATCAGATCGACCTGATTCAGAAGTACGTCGGTTCGGAAGAGAAAGAGCCGAAAGTCTACAAGCTTGGCGGAGCGGACTGGAACCGGGTCAAGCGCAAAGTCCGTTCGTCCGTCAAGGACATCGCCGACGATTTGATCAAGCTCTACGCGGCCAGAGAGTCGACGGAAGGCTTCGCGTTCTCCCGCGATTCAACCTACCAGCAGGAATTTGAAGGGATGTTCCCGTACGACGAGACGCCCGACCAGCTGAGGGCGATCGCCGAAATCAAGGAGGACATGGAGAAGCGGCGCCCGATGGACCGGTTGTTGTGCGGCGACGTCGGCTATGGCAAGACCGAAGTGGCGATCCGCGCCGCTTTCAAGGCGGCGATCGACGGCAAGCAAGTGGCGGTGCTGGTGCCGACTACGATTTTGGCGCATCAGCATTTCGAGACGTTCAAAGAACGGTTTAA
>JAJFMO010000488.1 GCA_020697475.1 Paenibacillaceae bacterium
TCTGCCGCGGGCTCCGCCACCACGAGCACCGCCTTTGCCGCCGGTCTCGCCGCCACGTGCATCGGCTCTGCCGCGGGCTCCGCCTCTGCCTCCTGCACCTCCGCCACCAACACCGCCCTTGCCACCGGCACTCCCAGCACCACCGCGCGCACCTTTCCCAGGCGCGCCTGCGGCGCCGCCCGGCCCCGCTTCCTCGTCCAAGCGCCGGACGGGAAGCGTCAACCCGATGCCCCGCTCGATTTTGTCCAAATACATCTTATCCCTAGGCGCGGCCAACGTGATCGCCATCCCCTGTTGCCCGGCCCGCCCGGTGCGGCCGATGCGATGGATGTAACTCTCCGCGTCGTGCGGAATGTCATAGTTGAACACGTGGGTAATCCCTTCGACGTCGAGCCCGCGCGCTGCCACATCGGTGGCGACCAGCACCTGCACCTTCGCCTCGCGAAAGCGTCGCATCGCCTGCTCCCGCTTCGCCTGACTCAAATCCCCATGCAGCTCATCGACGTCCAGCCCGCGCGCGAGCAGCTTCTCCGTCAAGCTCTTCGCACGAATTTTCGTCCGACAGAACACCATCGCCAAATATGGCCGAACCGTCTCGATCAATCTCGCGAGCGTCTCCTCCTTGGCCCGATCAGACGTCGGTACGACCCATTGCTTGATTCCCTCGACCGTCACCTGCTTGCCCTTCACCCGCACATCTTCCGGATTACGCATATAGCTTCGGGCCAGATGGCGAACAGCGTCCGGCATCGTGGCCGAGAACAGCATCGTCTGGCGGCGGCTCGGAATCGCGCGGATCACCTCCTCCACCTCATCGAGGAAGCCCATGGCCAGCATCTGATCCGCCTCGTCGAGCACCAACATGGAAACGCTGGACAAACTTAACGTCCCTCTGCGCAAATGATCCAGCAACCGCCCGGGCGTCGCCACCACCAGATGAGGAGCGCCCAGCAGCTTGCGGATTTGATCTTCCACGTCCTGCCCGCCGTAGACGGCAAGGGCGTTCGCCCCGACTGCGGCGGCAAGCTTGCGCGCCTCGGCCGTAATCTGAATCGCCAATTCGCGAGTCGGTGTCACGATCAACGCTTGCACGTGAGGCGACTGCAGGTGCAGCTTTTCCAATATAGGCAGCAAGAAGGCGAGCGTCTTGCCCGTTCCGGTCTGCGCCTGCACGACCGCGTCCTTGCCCGACTGCAGCACGGGGATCGCCTGCTCCTGCACAGGGGTTGCGACGGTGACGCCGCTATTTTTAAGAACATGCACAAGTTCTGCACGAACTCCCAATCGATCGAATGTAAGTGACATCGTTAACTCCTTGGTTTATACAAAATTTTTCCATCCCACAACTCCCTACAGTATACCAGTTCCACCGCCGGAAGCCTAATCTCGGAATCTTCGACAAAAGTCGCGGGAAACTGATCAACTGGGTGCAAAAATGGTATAATCATAGAGTCCGCTATTGGACATCATGCGCCGAAAATACGGAGGGACATTCCTTCAATGCCGATGAATTTTGCCCAAAGAAACGTCAATTATTTGTCCGATTCGCTCGGCAAGAACCTGGAGCTTGCTACCGTTCAACGAGGATGGGAGCTCTATCGCAAACAAGCCGCGATCTCGTTGCAGCAGCTCGGCTCGTTGCTGAAAGCGCGGGTGCGCGACGACAACCTGTATGAAATCGCGCTCGATTCAGACTTTTTCGAAATCAGCTCCTGCACTTGTCAGAAAAAGCGAAATTGCGAGCACATGGCGGCGGCGTTCTTCTTGCTGCTTGAGCTGCAGGGTGTTCGGCCCGAGTCTTTCCTGCAGATGTGCCAATCGAAGGCGAGCCGCTCCTCGGAGACGAAGCCGGCCGAGAAGTCTGCAGAAAAGCCGGCTGAGAAGCCGGCCGCAGCTGCTCCTACAAAGTCCAACCCGCCGCAACCAACACCTAAACCAATCCGGGCAGGCAATATCCCCAAATCTACGGACAGCGCCGACAGCTGGCTCCAATATTTTGAAGCCAAAGCCGGCAAATCGTTCACTGTTCTACATATGCCACTTGGAAATATCGTCAATAACGCAAAAGAGAAACTGATCCATTTGGCCGACGGATGGCCGGATGAGCTGCAAAAAATATATTTGTTCTTTTTTTATCTGTTCATCGTCCATAAGACCGAGCAGCACTTCCAAAGCCCTCGCAGCAAAGCAAATCCGTATAGTTTTTTCAATCATCAGCACTCCGAGATTGCAACGAATTACCTTGAGAAGTGTATCGAGGTTGCCCAAGAGTTGCGTGCAGGCAATGCGGGTGACGTGTATCCGGAGCATTACAAATCGATGATCCGCTTCCTGGAACAGCATGCCTTCCCGATCGACAGAACTCCTGTGGATTGGCTCGGACTGTACCGTTTGCTATGGGGAGGCATCCTGTACCGGCCAGAGTGGGCGAAGCGCGAGCAATTGCGATTGCATCAGGCGCTCGAAGTGAAAGATTTGCACCCGAAGCGTCGGGATTTTACGATTTGCGCGATCGCACATTTCGATTTTATGGTCAACGAAGACAAACACGCCATCGCTCGTTTGGACAAAATCCAATATGCGCGGGAGCCGGAAAGTTACTACATTTATGTTCGGACAAGACTTTATCGCAAAGAGTGGGATAAGTTGTTGTTATGGATGCGTTGGCTGGTGCCTGGGTTGAAACATGTTGCGCCAAGCGAGCTTCTGGATTTTATGGAATATTGGAGGGAAGCCGCCGACCAGCAGGACGATGCGCAATGGCAAGCCTGGGCGGACATCATGATTTCTTTGTTTCCACAGTCTTATCCTTACTATGCCAACTATTTGTCGGAGCAAGAAAGTTTGCGGGAATGGGTCGACCTGGCGCTGTATTGCGGCCACTCCCCTCTTGATTTGTACAGGGATGACCTGCGGGAGGTGGAGAAGGAAGATCTGCATCTGTTGCTTCCTCTGTATACTCAAGCGGCTGAACGATATATTATGCAAAAAAACCGGTCTTCCTACCGTATGGCTGTCAAAATGATGTCCAGTCTGCAGGCGATTTACAAGAGGCTGAAAAAATTGGATCAATGGCAGGCGTATTACCGTCATATCGTGAACCAATATTCGCGATTCCGGGCGTTTCAGGAAGAATTGGCGAAAGGAAAATGGATCTCATGACCGTCGTATCCATCGAAAACAAGCCCATTCGCATCAGTTGGATCGTAGATGGCGGCGAGGCCGGCAAGTTTCTGATTTGGCGTGAAGGCGCCCCCCTCGATTCGCTGTCGGACAAGCAACGACTGTTCGGTTGGCATGCGCCGTCCTTCTACGGTTCAACCTTGGAATGGGCCGAAGCGGGCGGAGTCAAGGGCATAGCGCTCCCGGCGGCGATGGCGCTCAGCTATTTCCTCGCCCCTTCGTCGGTGGCCCATGCCCTGTTTCTATGGGGCGTGGAGGCGGAGTTGTTGCGAAAGGCAGCGGCGCTGTTTCAAGACGCGCTCGAAGCGGGGCGGTTCATGCCCGACCATGGCCGTTGGCTGCAGGAAGGGC
>JAJFMO010000489.1 GCA_020697475.1 Paenibacillaceae bacterium
ATTTGGCTTCATACTCGGACTTCGCACGATCAAGAACAACCGTCATTTCCTTCTCGTTCTTGAGATCCGACAGATTTGGCATCAGCACCGTGACGGTTTCGTTCGCCCCGACGCTCTTTTTCTCAGGGGAGTCTTTCCCCGCCGTAATGGCTATTTTCTCACATGCGCTCAACAAGGCGAACAGGCAAAGGCCAATGAATAGCTTACGATAAACGGACATGTTCATTCCATCTCCTTAAAGTTAGAATAATCGATTTCCGCCAATGCCAACTGTTTGTCAATCTCAAATGCCGCTTGCCTCAGAGCAGTTTGAATTTCCGCTTCCGAGTTGAGGGAAGTAAGATTTTTCATCACACCTAGCGTCTTGGTCTTGATGAAATTTGGATTGCGGTACAGAATCGGCTTGACGGCATGCTTCAATTCTTCTATGCCCACCTTCCATCCCGGTTCGTCGTCTAACTTAAGCTTGTGCACGGAAGCTCGGGATGAAAGCATATCCTGCTTCGACCAGTCTTGTTGGAATTCATGGTCAGGGTTTAGAATAATCTCCTTGATGAACTTCCAGGCCAGTTGTTGCTGCTTGGAAGCGGCAACGATGGATAAGACGTTGATCGAAACGGCATTGGCCCGAACCCCATTAGCCATGCGCGGCAGCGGTGCCACCCCAATTTTCCCGTTCAGCTTCGGGTTGCGAGTGAGAAAAGGATAGGTCCCGATACGCCCAACGCCCATCCCCACATTGCCGGAGGATAGTTCCGAAAGGATGGCATTGGCCCCGTTAGGCACCATTTTTACGACATCTTGTTCATTGATAGTCTTCAGCAGCAAGGCGAACGCCGCGACGACGAGAGGGCTGTTCAAATATCCGGTTACGCGGCTATTGTCGGGCGAGAGGATACTGCCGCCGCCGCTTCGTGCAACGGATTCCCAAAAATCAGGAATGATCGGAACCGCACCGCCGAAAATTTCTTTACCCTGGGCGATGTTCGCCTCTTTCAATTGGGCCGACACACTGAAAAACTGCTCCCATGTCCAGTCCCCCGTGGGTTCGGGCAGATTTGCCTTATCGAACCATTCTTTGTTATAGAATACGACCAGCGGCCCGGGAGACATCGGGACGGCCGTTAATTTTCCGTTCTCAGTCGTCATATCGGTCAGCGGTTTGTACAGATCGTCTAGAGTATTTCCGTCTTCCTCATAGAATGGAAGCAGATCGGAGAACAATCCTTGTCTGCTTAACCCGGAGTTATAAGGGCCAAAGACGAGGTCGACAGCATGGGGGCCACTTATTCGCTCGGACAATTTAGGCCTAAAGAAATCTTGAATAGGCATGGTCTCGATTCTAACCTTTACCCCCGAATTGGCGGATTCGAAAGCCTGTGCACATTCGATGAACTTGAATATTCTGTATTTGATTGAACCGGAGTTATAATCGGGTAAAAGAATCGTCAGGTGTTGTACACTCGTACTCGCCCCCTGCCCGTCACCCTCTTGATCCATGTACTGCTCCCTCACGAACTGCTTCCAATCCGCCTCGAACTGGCTCGGCGTGCATTGAAAGATGGTTTCCAGTTGGCCATAATCCCGAATCAGGCGGTGAAAGGCGTCCCAGCTATACCGGGTGACGATGAAATCAATGAACGTGTAGCTTAAATCGTTGCCTTGGGCATGCGCAAACTGTGGCCCACTCGTATTCTTCAGATAGTCAAAAGAAGGGAGTTCGCGATGCCGGTAAATGGAGGACAATCGATTCCGCACCCGCTTTCGGGACAGTGGTTGCCCGATATAATGGCCTATCCCATACAGAAGAATTCTCGGCATCAGCGAATTCAGTTGCTTGGTCAATGATACCGTATACAGAGCCACAGATTGTCGGACAAGATAGTGATAATCATGGTGCGGTCCCGGATTCAAGGGGGAGACCATTCTCACAAGGTTCAATTCACGGAAGCTTCCAATCGCGAATTTGGAATTGAAACCCAATTCCGTGCGCAGCGACTCTTGATTGGGATAAATCTCAAACGTTATTTTGGCTGTCGGGGTAAAATCCAGGGCTGACGTGATACGCCGGAAGTTTTGGCGCAAGACGGCCATGAAATCGTCGGTCACCTGTTGGAATGACGGATCGCTCTTACCGGTTTCCAGCATATTGACCATGATCATGTACTGCTTGGGGTTGAAAGGCGCGGAGATGTGCCAGTTTTCCAAGTCATTTTTTATTTTTCCCAGACAGCGGTACATCCTGGTTTTGATCGTGCTTTCATTCAAATTCAACAGCTTGGCGATGTCGCGAAACGAGTAGTCGGCAATATACCGCAGCGTGAGAATTTCGCGGTCGATTAGATCCAGTTTATTGAGGGAAGTGCCGAGATCAATTTTGAAATCCGCCTCTTGGGTGAAGTCGGTGGTAATAAAACGAGAAAAGCATGTCTCATCCGACAACAGCTCTCTGGTGCGATACCCCCTTTTTGCTTCGTTCAAGATGGTGTTGGAGGCAATGGAATACAGCCACGTGTACAAGCTCGACTTGTTCTGAAACGCGTTCATCGACTGATTCGCCTTGAGAAACACCTGCTGGGTCAGATCCTCCGCCTGATCTATTCCGGCTTTGTAGGCGATATAACGCTTGATGCGATCGTAATGCTCCATTAACAAATCATTGTCTTGCCAATTCACCGATTGGTGCACCTCCCAGTTATGTTAGACACTTAAGGCTGGGAAAAAGGCTCAATTTATATTAAAAATGTTTTCTCTTTAGTCCGTTGCCGTTATTCCTTCTGTGGTTCATTAACAAGCGCCAGCTGTTCGTCAATCTTATGAGCGGTATCTGTTAGGAATGCTTGCGCTGCATCGCTGGATGAAGTATCGAGCAGGCTCTGAACCGTTTTCGCAGTGAAAAGCGAAGGAAAGGCGGGATTTCGATAGCTTACCGGCGCAATCAAGTAATTCAACTCTTCGTAAAACACCCTTAATATCGGATCATCCGCCTGATTGAGCTTCTTAATAGCCGCTTTAGAGGTCAACATCTCCTGACGCGACCAGTCCCTATGAAATTCGCTGTCCGAATTCAGGATTTCATCCTTAATAAACTTCCAGGCGATCTCCTTTTCTTTCGAAACGGCAGCAATAGACAAAATTGAAAATGTCGAGCTGTTCACTTTTTTACCTTTTTCCAGACGAGGAAGCGGGGCAACAGCTGTTTTTCCGGTCGTTCCTTTGTATTGTTCCAGAAAATAATACATGCCGTAAACGGATATACTCATCCCGACATTGCCTGATCTCATTTCGAGTAGGGTAGCATTCCCCATATTTTCCACTTTCTTCACCGCGTTATCCGCGTTCAAATGCTGCGCCAGCAGTGCGAATGCCTCTGAGACCGGACGGCTGTCCAAGTAGCCGCTAACACTCCTGTTATCCGGCGATAACAGGTTGCCGCCGCTGCTTTGCGCCACAGTTTCAAAAAACGTGAGTTCAGACGGAACTATGCTTCCGTAGACCTCTTTATTCGCATCGGTGTTAGCCGACTTGAG
>JAJFMO010000490.1 GCA_020697475.1 Paenibacillaceae bacterium
AAGATCGATCCGACGGATATCATTACGCACCGGATGCCGCTCGCCGAGGCGAAGCGCGGTTACGAGCTGTTCGATACAAAAACCGACAATTGCATCAAGGTGGTGCTGCGGCCGTGACGACGGAACAACAGAACGATCAGTCGGCGGAAAAAATGGTTTACGGGGACGATTATCACTTTATCCCCGTGACGTCGGTCAATAGTGGCAGAGGGTTTGAAGTGGTGCGGGATGTGTACGGCTTGACTGTGCAGATCGTGAACGTCGCTTTCCTCGGCAGTCCGGCCGGCCGAGACTGGGTGCTGGTCGATGCGGGGATGCCAGGTAGTGCGGGGACAATTCTCGACGCCGCTGAAGAAAGGTTCGGCGAAAATTGCTCTCCGCGGGCGATTGTTTTGACCCACGGCCATTTTGACCACGTCGGAGCGGTCATCGAGTTGGTCGAGCATTGGGGCTGTCCGGTCTATGCCCATGAGCTGGAGCTGCCGTACTTGACGGGCAAGCAAGCGTATCCTGATCCTGACGCAACAGTGGAGGGCGGGATGGTCGCCAAGATGTCGCCGTTCTTCCCGAACGAGGCGATCGATCTTGGCCGCCATGTGCACCCACTTCCCGCCGACGGTGCTGTTCCTCACGCCACTGGGTGGCGCTGGCTGCACACTCCCGGCCATTCGCGCGGTCATGTGTCTTTGTTCCGCGAAGCCGATCGCACGCTTGTGGCCGGCGACGCTTTCGTCACGGTCAAGCAGGACGCGTTGTACAAAGTGTTGACGCAAGAGCCGGAAGTGTGTGGGCCGCCGAGATATTTGACCCCGGACTGGCACACCGCTTGGGAATCGGTGAAGAAGCTGGCCGCGCTGAAGCCCGATGCTGCCCTCACCGGCCATGGGATTCCGCTGTACGACGAAGATTTGGCGGAAGGCTTGTCCGCGTTAGATCGTGACTTCGACCGGGTCGCCATCCCGGACTACGGCAAGTTCGTCGGCACACAGTAATTTAGTCAGTAACAATCAGGAAAGGAGCGGCTACGTTTGCAGCGAAGCATTCATATTACCCGCACAGACGGTTTGCCGCTGGAATACTCCGTAATTGACGGCAACGAATCCCCCCTTCTAATCATGCACGGGGGGCATTCGGATTGCCGCGAAGAGCTCGGGTATTCCGCCTTGGCTCGGCAAGGCCATCGGATCATTACCCCCTCCAGGCCGGGATACGGCTTCTCCTCGCCGGCTTTGGGTGATAGCTTGTCGCGCGCC
This sequence comes from Paenibacillaceae bacterium, assembly GCA_020697475.1. Classification (GTDB taxonomy): domain Bacteria; phylum Bacillota; class Bacilli; order Paenibacillales; family NBRC-103111; genus JAJFMO01. The sequence goes on from JAJFMO010000490.1 coordinate 1,254, forward strand.
TGCCGCGCTTATTGCTCCTTGCTCGACGAGTTGGGCATCGAGCGCGTTCATGTCATTGCCGTGTCGGCCGGGGGACTTAGCGGCATTTATTTTGCCGGCGAGCACCCCGACCGCGTCGCCAGCCTCACGCTGCAATCCGCGATCAGCAAACCGTGGCTCAACGGCCAAAACTTATCGTATTCGCTCACCCGTGTTCTTTTTCACCCTCGCTTCGAAAAATTCACTTGGGCGATGACGAAACTGCTGAATACGTTGTCCCCGCTGCACTGTTTCAAGATGTTAGCCCCATCCCTCAGTGTCCTTCCCTTCAAGCATATCGCCCCTTGCCTCGACGACAATGCTCACAATCAATTCGCCCGGATGATCCAACGCCAGCGTTCCCGGCTTGGGTTCGCTCTGGATATTCAGCATTCCGAGACGCTCACCCCCGATCATCTGCGAGCCGTCCGTTGCCGTACCTTGATCCAGCATAGCGTCAACGATCAGGCGGTCTCGCCCGACCATGCCCGTCATGCCCATCGCTTCATTGCGGGATCCAAGCTGCAGTTGCTCGACTCTTGGGGTCATTTGATCTGGATCGGTCGCGGGTCGGAAGAGGTGGATCGGGAGGTGTTGGCTTTTCTACAGCTTTCTAAATAATTGACAGGGTTCCCGGCCTGTGTTAGATTCCAAGTATAAATAGTGAATATAAATATATTAATTTGATTTGATCCGCGGTTATCAGGGAGGAGATCATCCGTGAACAAAACAAACGTTTTTTTGTTGATGTGCGATGAGTTTCGCGCGGACGCCCTTGGATTTATGGGCAACAACGTTGTAAGGACACCCAACCTTGACGCCTTCGCCCGCGATTGCGCAGTCTTCACGAACGCATATACGACGTGCCCGATGTGCGCGCCGGCCCGCACCAGCTTGGCGACCGGGCGTTATCCGCTTAGCCACGGGGTGCTGGATAACCAATTCGCTCCGGTTGAAGACGAAGTGATGCTGTACGAAACGTTGCGCGAGCAAGGTTACCAGACAACGCTCAAAGGGAAGCTGCACACGAATCGAGCCGAGGAACTATGCGGCTTTGCCGGGGGCAATGTGGCCCAAGTCCTTCCCGGCGCGGCGCGCGGTGGCAGAAATCCGGCGATGACGCAGACGCCCCCCGACTATTTCAAGAAGAACGAAGGCGACATCTCGCTGTTTATTTACGGCGACAGCCCGTTGCCGGCTGACCGGACACGGGATTCGCGCCTGACCGATCAGTATATCGAGCTGTTGGATCAAGTGCCCGCCCAATCTTCCCCCGTATTCATGAAGCTCTCAATGAACGATCCGCACACGCCGTATTTGGCTTCTTCGCCTTACAACCGGATGTACGATTACACGGAAGTGGATATGCCGCCGAATGTGTGCCATTCTCTTGAGGACAAACCGGTGACCCATCGTTATTTCCATAAAGTCCGCGGGTTCGACAAGCTGACGGAGGAAGATTACCGCCGCAGCAAAGCTTCGTACTACGGCTTGGTTACGCATGCCGACGAGCGGATCGGGCGAGTGATCACCCGGCTTAAGGAGCTGGACTTGTACGATGACGCCATCGTCGTCTTCCTGTCGGATCACGGGTCGATGATGGGGGAGCACGGGTTTGTGGAAAAATGGGGCCATATGTACGAGCCGGTCGTCCGCATTCCTTTCATGATCAAGTTTCCGCGTTCGCAATATCAAGGAATGTACGAGACGTTCTTCGAGATTATCGACGTGATGCCGACCATCCTGGACGGTCTGAACGTCCCCATTCCCGCTCAAGTGCAAGGCAAAAGCGTGTTGCCGATGTTGAGGAGCGGCGGCCGGCATCACAAGTCCGAGGTGTTCAGCGAGTATTTCTGCGGTTCGGTGCAAGTCGAGCCGGCCTTGATGGTTCGCGACCGCAAGTGGAAGCTCGCCCTTTATCCGCAGCAACAATCGATCCACGAAAATTTGTACAACGATCATTATTTGAAGCATACCCGGTTTTTCGATTCGTTGGTCGAAGGCGAGCTGTATGACATGGAGAACGCCCCGCACGAAATGGAAAACTTGTTCGATCGTCCGGAATTCAAGGACATTTGCGACGAGTACCGCGCGAAGTTGGCCGCCTGGAAAGCGTCTCTTGGCTCGCTGGCCGACTACCCGACCCTGTTTCAACCGCTCGATAAAAAAGTTCAACATTTTCAACTGCTGCAAGCGAATAATCGGCAAAAAATTCATCGTTATTTTTCCGAAACCGGAACGTTAGCCCAATGT
>JAJFMO010000036.1 GCA_020697475.1 Paenibacillaceae bacterium
CTTTTTGATGTCGAACCCGCTGTGTTGATCCCCAGGCCGGAGACGGAGCTGTTGGTGGAGGAGATGATCCGGCTTGGCCGCCGCTGGGAGGCTATGACCGGCCGAGCGCCGGAAGTGGCCGACATCGGCACGGGAAGCGGAGCGATCGCCGTTACCCTTGCCGCCCGATGCCCGAACTGGCGGGTGTTCGCCTCGGACATATCGACGGCGGCGCTCGCGGTGGCTGAGCGGAATGCACAGCGTAATGGGGTCGGGGATCGGGTTTCTTTTTACCAAGGGAATCTGCTTCAGCCTTATATCGAACGGGGCATTGCGCCGGACTTGCTCGTCTCGAATCCCCCCTACATCCGCTCGGCGGACGTGCCCGGGCTGCAGGTGGAAGTGGCGCAGTATGAGCCCAAGCTTGCCCTTGACGGCGGGGCGGATGGGCTAGATTTGTATCGGCAGATCGTCGCTCAATTAAGCGAGTTGCCGAGGTTACCGGACGGTGTCGGCTTTGAAGTCGGCCAGGGCCAGGCATTCGAGGTGCAGAAACTGCTTGAGGGCGGCGGCTTGTACCACGAGGTACGGATCGTAAAGGATTTGGCGGGCATCGACAGGCATGTGATAGGATTGCGGCAAAAAATGATAGATTGATAGGTTTAGCCTCCTCCCTAGCTGGTCATACTGGTACTGTGACAGCGACACAGCGAAGGGATGGGGCGGCGGATGCAAAGAACGGCTTATTATCGATTGGCTTATACGGCTTTTGCCATTATTCTATTAATTGCTTGCTGGGAGACGAATCTCGCATCGGCGGCGGCGCTGAATACAGGAATTCCTCAAGAATCGATTCGACTGAGAATAGTAGCCAATTCAGATACGATTCGCGATCAATGGATCAAGCGTGAGGTGAAGCGGGCGGTCACCGACGAGATGAACAGCTGGGTGGCCAAGCCGCAATCGATCGAGGAAGCCCGTGAAGCCGTGCAATCCCATCTTCCTGAGTTGGATCAGGCGATCGCTCAAGTGTTGCAACGCAATCATTTCGATTATACTTTTCAGGCTGAGCTTGAATCGACCCCTTTTCCGACGAAAATGTTCGGTGAACGCGTCTATCCCGCCGCCGATTATGAGGCGCTGTTGATTACGCTCGGTGAAGCACAGGGGCAAAATTGGTGGTGCGTGCTGTTCCCGCCGCTGTGCTTCGTCGATGCGGTGCAGGCGAAAGAGCCGGAGCAATCGGAGAAGCCGGAACAGTCGAAGACGGAGCCGGTGGAAAAGACCGTGACCGCGGAAAAGCCGGAAAAAGCGGTGAAGCTGGGGACAGTGGAAAAAGCGGGGAAATCGAGTCAGGCGGAGTCGGTTCGGCAGCCGTCCGAAGAGAAGGAAGTATCCCTGAAGCAAGCGTCTGCGCATACGGAAATACACTTTTTCTTGTGGGACATGATGTTGAAGCTGGTTTCCTTCATAAAAGGCGAGCCGGCCTAAGTATCTCGAAGACAGGTGGCAAGGAAATGAGTAGCAAAGATATGAGTGGCCAGGACATTAGTGGCACGGATACAAATCACACGACTGCGCAATGGGTAGTCGATCCGAACGTCGACGAGCACGATCCCGGAATCCGGGAGGCGGCTCGTTTGCTGCTTCTCGGGGAGACGGTGGCGTTCCCGACGGAGACGGTGTACGGGCTCGGTGCAGATGCCCGGAATACCCAAGCGGTGGAGCGGATTTACACGGCCAAGGGGCGACCGTCGGACAATCCGCTGATCGTGCACTTGGCCGATCGGGCGGGCCTCGCGGACATCGCGCTTCCCGGCGGAGAGACGATCGATCGGCTGCTCGACGTCTTCTGGCCGGGGCCGCTCACCGTCGTGCTGCCCGCCCGCCCCGGCGCGCTGTCGCCGCGCGTGACGGCGGGGCTGCCGACGGTCGCCGTGCGCGTCCCGGCGCATCCCGCCGCGCTCGCGCTGCTGCGCGCCGCCGCCGCGCCGATCGCCGGCCCAAGCGCCAACCGCTCGGGCCGGCCGAGCCCGACGAGCGCGGCGCATGTGCGCGCCGACCTGGCCGGGCGCATCGCCGGCATCGTCGACGGCGGCCCGTGCGGCGTCGGCCTCGAGTCGACCGTCGTCGAGGCGGTTGGCGGAGCGCTGCACATCCTGCGGCCGGGCGGCGTCACCGCGGCGGACCTGCGCCGCGTGCTGCCAGGCGTGCCGGTGGTCGCCGCCGCCGAGCATACGCTGGGCGCGGCGGAAGTGCCGCGGGCGCCCGGCATGAAGTACGCGCACTACGCGCCGCAAGGCCGCTTGACGCTCGTCGAGGGCGCGCCCGGCCCGGTCGCCGAGCGCATCCGCAGCGAGCTTGCTGCGGCGGCCGCCGTCGGCGAACGCACCGGCGTGCTGACGTTCGCCGAGCATCTCGGCCGCTACCCGGCCGGCTTCGCCGACGTGACGCTCGCCTGCGGCCGCCTCGGCGACCCCGCGACGATCGCGCGGCAATTGTTCGCCGCCTTGCGGCAATTCGACGAAGCCGGCGTCACCAGCATCTTCGCCGAATGCTGCGACGAATCGTCGGGCGTGGGCGCCGCCGTCATGAATCGGCTGCGCAAGGCATCCGCCGGCCACATCCTCCATGCCTGAAGCCCGCCAGTCACTGCCAGAATCGGCCTAAGCCGCTTGCAGCACGGCCTAAGACATGTTTCCCGGATTGTCCGCATATCTTTCAAAGAAAGGTAAACCGGACAAGGGGGAAGGAAGCTCATGGCCGCATCAACCGAGACAGGGCAGTTTCTGACCATCCTCGTCATGTCGGTGGCACTGGGAATGGATGCCTTTTCCCTCGGGGTCGGCATTGGGATGAAAGGCATCCGGCTGCTCGATATTCTGAAAGTGAGCACGGTCATCGCCCTCTTTCATATTATAATGCCGTTGATGGGCATCTTTACCGGCAAATACATGAGCACTTTGCTTGGGGGAGTGGCGGTCGCCATCGGCGGCGGTCTGTTGATTGTTTTGGGCGGCCATATGATCTACAGCTCGATCCGCGGGGAACAGGTGAAATCGTTCGACCATCGCAGCTTGGGCGGGTTGCTGCTTTTTGCTCTCATGGTCAGCATGGATTCCTTTTCTGTCGGAGTGTCGCTCGGGATGTTTTACACGGATCTGCTGCTTGCCGTCTTGCTGTTTGGGGTGTTCGGCGGCGCCATGTCGATTCTCGGCTTGCTGCTCGGGCGCCGCTTGAGTCATTGGACAGGGGAATACGGGGAAGCGATCGGCGGGATCATCCTGCTTGCCTTCGGCATCAAATTTCTGTTGTAGGAGAATGCTCTAAGACGATCACAAGAAAAAGCAAATTGTCTCGTTCAGCGAATATAGGTTACAATAGAAAAGCAATGAGAAGGTCCACACGGCAAGTGAAGGGGGATGACTGTCGTGAAGCATATCCTGTTCGTCTGTACCGGCAATACGTGCCGCAGTCCGATGGCTGAGTATCTCGGCCGCAAGCTGGCGGAAGCAAGCGGCCGCCCACACGCGTTCAGCTCCGCCGGGGCATGCGCTTTGGATGGACAATCCATGGCGGAGAATGCGAGGAAGATTTTGCGGGAGAACGGTATAACCGGCGAAGGATTCGCGTCTCATTCCTTGACCCCCGAACGGATTCGGCAGGCCGACGTGATCTTGACTATGACGGCCAGTCACAAGCGAATTGTCATTCAACAATTTCCGGAAGCGGTGGACAAAACGTTTATCCTCAAAGAATATATCGAAGACAACGCCGAAGTGGCGGGCATCATCGAAGAATGCAACCGGCTCGAAGCCGATCTTTTCCTAAGGCAGGCGGTGGGCGAGAAGATCTCGGAGCGCGATCGACAGCGCTTGAACGACCTGCAGACCCGGCTGCCGAATTACGATATCGCCGACCCGTTCGGCCACGATCTCACCGCATACCGCCGGTGTTCGGAGGAACTGAAGGCGACCCTGAAGAAGCTGTTGGCCAAATTGGCGGAATAGACCGTTGATTAGATTGCAGCTTTTTCACCGGATATAACGATTCGAATGAGCCTATTTACACCGCAACGCGGATAGGATATGATGGAAGCAAGCAAGACTCAATGTAACTGGCGACTCGTGGGGCTAACCACAAGGGAGCATTGGGGGATAGCAGCCGGTCGCCTGGGCGTAGAGCATCATACGGGGAACGAGCGAGAACCGATAAGGTTGGACGCACCCGAATGACGTGCTCTTTTTTGTTTTCTTGAACAGGGTAGTCCGACCATGTATACTCGGGTGGAAGATGTGGAAAATTTGACTCGGGTAAAAAATGAGGGGAGTGTTCGCTATGAAAATCGCCATTGGCGCCGACCACGGGGGATACCAGCTGAAAGCGGAAGTGAAACAGATGCTTGAAGGCCAAGGCCATGAACTGATCGATGTCGGCAGCTTCAGCGCCGATTCCGTCGATTATCCCGACTATGCGCAGCCGGTATGTCAGAAAGTCGTGTCCGGCGAAGTGGACAAAGGGATTTTGATTTGCGGAACAGGGATCGGCATGTGCATTGCGGCCAACAAAATCCCGCAGATCCGTTGCGCTCTGGTGCACGATGTATTTTCTGCCAAAGCGACACGGGAGCATAACGATTCGAACGTGCTCGCGATGGGGGCTCGGGTGATCGGGGCAGGCTTGGCTTTGGAAATCGTGAAGACGTGGGTCGGTACGGAATTTTCGGGGGATCAACGCCATCGCCAGCGGATTGGGAAAATTACGGCGTTGGAGGAGACTCAAGCTCTGCATCCTTGATGCCGAAGCGGGTGCCGGAACCAATGCAGAATCAAAGCAGGAACTGAGAAAGGCGGGGTGACCATGGACAACGCGGACAAGGCACTTGATTACGCCCGCATAACCCGCGATGTCGAAACGATTGCGCAAGAATTGGCGGTCAAGAGTGATTTGAAACCGGGCAAACTGCTCGTCGTCGGTGTCAGCACAAGCGAGGTAGCCGCAAGGCCGATCGGTACGTCGGGCTCGGATCGGGTGGCGGAGAGCCTATTCCTCGGACTCGCCCAAGTGAAGCAACGTTTCGGCTTTGCAATTGCGTTCCAGTGCTGCGAGCATCTCAACCGGGCGCTCGTCATGGGGCGCGAGACGATGGAGCGGTTCGCGCTGGACGAAGTGAGCGTCGTTCCGGCGCCGAAGGCCGGCGGGGCGATGGCGTCGTACGTTTATCGACACCTGCAGGAGCCGTGCGTTGTGGAAGCGGTGCGGGCGCACGCCGGTATCGATATCGGCGACACGCTAATCGGGATGCATCTACGTCCTGTTGCCGTGCCGCTGAGACCCTCGATTCGCGCCATTGGCGGTGCGCATGTCAACATGGCATACACCCGGCCGAAGCTGATCGGCGGCGCGCGGGCGGTATACGTTCTTGAGTCAGCCGATAAGCTAGGAACGCCGGAAACGCCGGCGGACGCTTAAACATACAAACAAACCTATGGGGAGGATATTACAATGGAACATTTACGCAAACAAGATCCGCATGTCGTCGAGGCGCTGCAGAAGGAATTGGGTCGCCAGCGCGACAAAATCGAATTGATCGCTTCGGAAAATTTCGTCAGCCAAGCGGTGCTTGAAGCGGCGGGAACCGTGCTGACGAACAAGTACGCCGAAGGCTACCCGGGCAAGCGGTATTACGGCGGCTGCGAGTACGTCGACATCGTCGAGACGATCGCCCGCGAACGCGCCAAGCAGCTGTTCGGCGCCGACCATGCCAACGTGCAGCCGCATTCCGGTGCGAATGCAAACATGGCCGTCTACTTGGCTGCGCTGAAGCCCGGCGATACGGTGCTCGGCATGAATTTGGCCCACGGCGGTCACTTGACCCACGGTTCTCCGGTCAACGCCTCAGGCTTGCTGTATAACTTCGTGCCGTACGGTGTAAGCGAATCGGACTTCCGCATCGATTATGATGAAGTGCGCAAACTCGCGTTCAAGCATCGTCCGCGGTTGATCGTAGCCGGCGCGAGCGCCTACCCGCGCATCATCGACTTCGCCGCGCTCGGCCAGATCGCGACGGACGTAGGCGCCCTGTTCATGGTCGACATGGCGCATATCGCCGGTCTCGTGGCGACCGGCCTGCATCCGAGCCCGGTGCCGCACGCCCACTTCGTCACCACGACGACGCACAAGACGCTTCGCGGTCCGCGCAGCGGCTTGATCCTGTGCCGCCAACCATGGGCGGCCGCGATCGACAAAGCCGTGTTCCCCGGCTCCCAAGGCGGCCCGCTGATGCACATCATCGCGGCGAAAGCCGTCGCCTTCGGCGAAGCGCTGCAGCCTGATTTCGCTGTGTATTCGCAGAACGTCGTCCGCAATGCGAGCGTGTTGGCCGAGTCGCTGGTCGCCGAAGGATTTAACATCGTCTCCGGCGGCACCGACAACCACTTGATGCTCGTTGATCTTCGCAACATCAATTTGACAGGTAAAGATGCCGAGCATATTCTGGACGAAGTCGGCGTGACGGTGAACAAGAACGCGATTCCGTTCGACCCGACGAGCCCGTTCGTCACAAGCGGTATCCGCATCGGCACCCCGGCCGCGACGTCCCGCGGGATGGATACTGGGGCGATGCAGCAGATAGCCAAGATCATTGCGCTGACGCTGAAGAATCCGAAAGACCAAGCTGCCCATGACAAAGCCAGGTCGATGGTCAGTGAATTGACCGCCGGATTTCCGCTGTACGCCGGATTGTCCTACCTGTAAGGGGGATCGGCATGGGGAGTTTAACGATTTGCGATCACCCGCTGATCCAACATAAATTAACGTATATTCGCGACCTGAATACAAATACGAAAGATTTTCGCGAGCTGGTCGACGAGGTTGCCACACTGATGGCGTATGAGATCACCCGCGACGTCCCACTCGCCGACACGCAAGTGCAAACCCCGGTCGCGGCGGCGCAAGGGCGCATCATCTCCGGTCGAATGCTTGGACTGATCCCGATCTTGCGGGCAGGACTCGGCATGGTCGACGGGATCTTGAAGCTGCTGCCCGCCGCCAAAGTGGGGCACATCGGCCTATACAGGGATCCGCAGACACTCAAGCCGGTGGAATATTACGTGAAGCTGCCGACCGACGTGCAGGAGCGGCTGCTGATCGTCATCGACCCGATGCTCGCCACCGGGGGCACCGCCAATGCGGCGATCGAGCTCCTGAAGCGGCGCCATTGCACCCAGATCAAGCTGATGTGCTTGATCGCATCGCCCGAAGGGGTGGCAGCCGTCAACGCCGCCCACCCGGACGTCGACATTTTCGTCGCGGCGGTGGACGAGCGATTGAATGAGCACGGGTACATTGTTCCAGGGCTGGGAGACGCGGGAGACCGCTTGTTCGGCACCAAATAACCCGACCTTCCTGTGAGCGAGCCGAGGGGTCGGCCAAGGAGAGAGACAGATGGCTAAAATCAAGGTGATGACTGTATTCGGCACGCGCCCTGAAGCGGTCAAGATGGCGCCGCTCGTGCTGGAGTTGAAGAAGCAAACGGAGCGGATCGAGTCGACCGTTTGTGTGACCGCCCAGCACCGCGAGCTACTGGATCAGGTGCTGGACGTGTTCAACATCCGCCCGGATTACGACCTCGATGTGATGCAGCACCGTCAGACGTTAAGCGGCTTATCGATCCGCGTGCTGGAGCGTTTCGAGCCGGTGCTGAAGGAAGTACAGCCGGACATCGTGCTCGTTCACGGCGATACGTCGACAACGTTCCTGGCGAGCTACGCCGCATTCCTCAATCGTATCCGGGTCGGCCACGTGGAAGCGGGACTGCGTACGTATAACAAGCTATCGCCGTATCCCGAGGAGATGAACCGCCAATTGACCGGGGTGCTGGCCGATCTGCATTTTGCCCCGACGGACTGGTCGGCAGATAACTTGCGTAAGGAGAATAAGCCGGAAGCGTCCATCTACATAACTGGCAACACAATTAACGATGTTCCGGCGTATATCGTCAAGCCCGGTTATAGCCATTCGCTGCTCGATTGGGCGAAGGGCAAACGGCTCATCCTGATGACCGCCCACCGTTCGGAGAACATGGGCGAGCCGCATCAGCGAATTTTCCGCGCCGTCCGCCGAATCGCTGACGAATTCGACGATGTGGCCATCGTATACCCGGTACATCCGAATCCGGCGGTCAGGGAAACCGCCTATCAGATGTTGGGCGATCACCCGCGCATTCGTCTGACCGATCCGCTCGACGTGATCGATATGTATAATTTTTACCCGCATACGCACTTGATTTTGACGGATTCGGGGGGCTTGCAAGAAGAAGCGCCGACGTTCGGTATTCCGGTGTTGGTGCTGCGAGACACCACGGAGCGCCCGGAAGGGATCAAAGCCGGGACGCTGGAATTGGTCGGTTCGGACGAAGAGCATGTCTACGAACGAGCCAGAGCCTTGTTGACAGATCGTTCTCTCTATGAAAAGATGAGCAATGCCGCCAACCCCTACGGGGATGGCAAAGCGTCGGAGCGGATCGTTCAAGCGTTGCTGTACCATTTCGGCCTCTCGGCAGAACACCCGCAGCCTTTTCAAATTTGACGATCTGATGAATTATACACCATACCGTGAAACTGTACGGTTTTGCCAACCCGCAAACCCTTTGATTTCAAAGGATTTGCGGGTTTTTTGGCGTCTTTGCGAGTCTGTTCGTTTCATTGACAAAACCGGGGAGGATAGATAAAATAAATGTTGGTTATGGGGCAATAAACGACCCTAAACTCCCATAATGAATAAATTTGGACAAAAAATGCCAAAATATTCATGAAAGGCAACTTTCGGGAACGTACATAGCGGATTTCAACGGAGTCCCTTGAAGCCACGGCAATCAAGGGATTAGGCGTCCGGTGAAGGGCAGTGGTGAAATCGAACAAGCCTTGGAAGGCAGCGGCATTCGTCGGAGTGATCGGGGTCGACCTTGCGGTGTTGACATTGGCAGGGTTTTGGACAGGCCGGTACGTCGATCGATGGTTGGGCAGCGATCCGGCGTTTTTGATTATCGGAGTTCTGCTTGGGCTTGGTCTGGGCATTTACACCGTCATCCGGATGATCAAGCCGTTTCTTGGAGAAGACGATGATTGAATTTTCACGCTTTACGAGATTGACGTTTGCCCTGTCTTTTTTTGTGTTGTCGGGTTCTGCGGTGGTGTGGTTTCTGTTTCCCGCGTATCGTCCCTACTCGGCAGGATTCATGCTGGGTACGGCAGCGAGTATAGTGAACGGATTGATTCTCGCCGTCAAGACGATGAAAGTTTCCGAGTTTGCGCTTGGACGTCTGAAGAGGCGGCAAGGTACGGGAACTCTCTCAAGATTTTTGATTGCCGGCTTCGCCGGGTTTACCGTTGTCAAGTATCCCGCCATCTTTCATTGGGCGGGAGTTGTGGTCGGCATCTGCGTCGTCACAACGTTGTCATTGGTAATCTCCTTCCTATATTATTTATCCAATTCAAGGAGCGGAAAGGGGTGAAGATCAATTTATGGAAGAACATTTAGCGCCTACGTATACCGCATTCGGCCTGGTGTTTGACCTGTCCAACATCATTATGATGCTCGTTTCCTGTGTCCTGGTGTTACTGATCATCTTATTCGCGACGCGCAACATGACGGCGAGAACGCCCAGAGGCATGCAGAACTTTCTGGAGTGGGTGATCGGTTTCGTACGCGGCATCGCAGGACAGAGCATGGACAGCAAGACGGCCGAGCGCTTCGTGACCTTGGGTCTGACTTTGTTTCTGTATGTGTTTATCGCCAATCAACAAGGTCTGGTGTTTAATATCGTCACCGGCAGCGGCGGGGAATCGTATTCTTGGTGGAAGTCCCCGACAGCGACGGTCAGCGTCCCATTCGCCTTGGCGATCATGGTTTTGTTGTATACGCATTGGCTCGGGCTTCGCGGCGGAGCTGGCAGTTACTTTAAGAGTTACGTAACACCACATTGGGCTCTGCTGCCGCTGAACATCATCGAAGAGCTTTCCAAATTTCTCTCCTTCCCGTTGCGGTTATTCGGCAACATCTTTGCCGGGGAAGTGCTGATCTGGGTATTGCTTCCGGCAATATTGGCCGGGGGAGCTTCGACAGTGATGAGCATTCCGCTTGTCGCCTGGCTCGGGTACTCCATCTTCGTTGGAGCGATTCAAGCGTTCATCTTCACGATGCTGACGATGGTATACATCTCGCATCGCCTGCACAGTCACGCAGATTCACATTAGGCTACAACATTTTCACATAAAAACTTGATTACCTATTTTGAGGAGGCACACTTTTATGGATTTCGCAATTGCGATGGGTATTGTTTTCGGCTTGGCAGCTATCGGTTCGGGTATCGGCATGGGCTTGATCGTCGGTCGCACGATCGAAGGTACAGCTCGTCAGCCGGAATTGCGCAGCAGCTTGATGGGCTTGATGTTCCTTGGGGTTGGTTTGGTCGACGCGCTGCCGATTATCGGCGTTGTTATCGGGTTCATGTTGATGGGCAAGGCATTGGCAGGCTAATGGAGCAATCGGCGAGGGAGTACCTCTCGCCTTTCGTCTGAACTGGGCGATGTTTGGAACATAAAGGAGTGACACGAATTGATTTCGTTAGGTACGCTTCATTTGGAACTGGGCACCATGCTCGTTCAATTGATCTGCTTCCTGGTCTTGATGTGGCTCGTTGCCAAATTCGCCATGAAGCCGGCGATGAAAGTGTTGAAAGACCGTCAGAACTATATCGATCATCAAATTTCCAGCGCGGAGAGCGCCAATCAGGAAGCGGCCAAGCTTGTGGAGGAGCAGCGACAGTTGCTGGAGTCCACCAGGAAAGAAGCGCATGCGATTCTTGAGCAGGCCAAGCAGCAGAAAGACCGCGAGGGAGATCAAATTATTCACGCGGCTCAAGAGCGTGCGGAGCGTGTAATGAAAGACGCGCTTGCCGAAATCGAGAACGAAAAGATTAAAGCGATCGCGGAACTGCGCGAAGAAGTCGGAGCGCTTTCCGTTCAGTTGGCTTCGAAGATTATCGAGAAAGAAGTCGACGCTTCCGCTCAGCGCGGCTTGATTGACGACTTCCTGCAACAAGTGGGTGGCAGGATATGAGCGATGTGACGATCGCCAGCCGCTATGCCCGCGCTTTGTTTGAGATTGCCAAGGACAAGCAAGCACTGGAGGCGTTCGGCAACGATCTGCAACTGGTCAACGAATCGATTCGCGAGTCGAAGGAATTCGCCAGCTTTCTGCAGCATCCGGGGATCGACGCTGAAGCGAAGAAACAGCTGATGGATGAAGTGTTCGCCAGCTCCGTTTCCGAAGACGTGCTGTCCTTGCTGAAACTGCTGATCGACCGTCGCAGGGAAGGAATTTTGCCGATGTTGGCGAGCGGTTATTTGGCTCTGGCCAACAAGGAACGCAATATTGTGGATGCCACTGTGTATACCGCTACACCGCTCGAGGAAACAGATTTGAACGCCGTGTCGGAGAAGTTCGGCCAGGCGATCGGCAAGTCGATTCGTCTGAAGAACGCCGTTGACCCGTCGGTCATTGCCGGATTGATCATCCGGATCGGCGACCGGTTGTATGACGGCAGCGTGGGCGGCAAGTTAGCCAGGTTCAAACAAACTCTCGTTCAATCGTAAAGGCCAAGATAGGGGTGAAATTCGTTGAGTATCAGACCTGAAGAAATCAGCACACTGATTAAGCAGCAAATTGAACAGTATAAATCGGACATTCAAGTAGTGGATGTAGGTACCGTTATTACCGTCGGCGACGGGATTGCCCGTGCGCACGGCCTAGAGAATGCGATGGCTGGGGAGCTGTTGGAATTTTCTAACGGCGTCGTAGGCATGGCGCTCAACCTTGAGGAAGACAACGTCGGTATCGTTATTATGGGACCGTACACCGATATTCACGAAGGCGACCAGGTGAAACGCACCGGTCGGATCATGGAAGTCCCCGTAGGGGAAGCCATGCTCGGTCGTGTCGTGAATTCGCTCGGCCAGCCGGTAGACGGCAAAGGGCCGATCAATACGACGGAGTTCCGCCCGGTGGAATCCAATGCGCCCGGCGTTATCGACCGCAAATCGGTTCATGAGCCGATGCAGACCGGCTTGAAGGCGATCGACTCGATGGTGCCGATCGGCCGCGGCCAGCGCGAGCTGATCATCGGCGACCGGCAAACCGGTAAGACCGCCATTGCCATCGACACGATCATCAACCAGAAGGGCAACGGCGTGAAATGTATTTATGTCGCGATCGGCCAGAAGCAATCGACGGTCGCTCAAGTCGTAGAGACGCTTCGCCGCAACGGGGCTCTCGATTACACTATTATCGTCACGGCAAGTGCCTCGGAACCGGCTCCGTTGTTGTTCCTTGCGCCATACTCCGGTTGCGCGATGGGTGAGTACTTCATGTACAAGGGCGAGCACGTCCTCGTAATCTATGACGACTTGTCCAAGCAAGCCGCGGCTTACCGCGAATTGTCCCTGTTGCTCCG
>JAJFMO010000491.1 GCA_020697475.1 Paenibacillaceae bacterium
CGACTGCGCGATCGGATATGCCATAATAGAGTTATCGTAAGCAAACATCAGCAGTACGTTCAAGGTCAGGGCGATGAAGCAAAACCATTTGGTCCGATGAATCGTGTTTGAACCCATTCTTGAGCCTCCCCCTAATATAAGAGAATGCCCAAGCGATGTTTTCTTTATTCAGTTGCCAAATGTTTCACACGTCTGCCTCGCGCCCACCGACCCGCGCCGGCCAACCCTCTCACTGCTTCTTCGTACGAATTTCCTCGTGAATCCGCTCGGCCGCTAACTCGATGCTGTGCCCGCCGAGATCGCCTTCGCCGCGCCGCCGCACCGACACCGTACCGGCCAGCTGCTCCTGCTCGCCTACGACGAGCATGAACGGAATTTTATCCAGCTGCGCCTCACGGATTTTGTAGCCCAGCTTCTCGTTGCGATGATCCGCTTCGGCGCGAATGTCCGCATCCCGCAAGCGTGCCGCTACCCCTGCCGCGTACTCGTCATATTGGATCGACACCGGAATGACCTTCGCCTGCACCGGAGTGAGCCAAGTCGGGAAGTCGCCGGCATAATGCTCCGTCAAAATCCCGATGAACCGATCGATCGACCCATATATCGCGCGATGGATGACTACCGGACGGTGCCGCTGATTGTCTTCGCCGATGTAGGACAGGTCCATTTTCTCAGGGAATTGGAAGTCCAATTGAATCGTCGCGCACTGCCAGCTTCGCTTGATCGCGTCCAAGATGTGGAAGTCAATCTTCGGCCCATAGAACGCCCCGTCGCCCTCATTAATCTTGTACTCGATGCCGCGCTTCTCCAGCACGTTCTGCAGCGACGATTCCGCCTGCTGCCACAGCTCCTCGGAGCCCATCGAATTTTCCGGCCGCGTCGACAGCTCGATCTTGTACTCGAATCCGAACACCTTGTAGATTGTGTCAATCAGCGCGATGACGTTGCCGATTTCCTCCTCAATCTGGTCCGGCCGCACAAAAATATGCGCATCATCCTGGCAAAACGTCCGCACCCGCATCATTCCGTTCAACGCACCCGACAGCTCGTGACGGTGCACCTGGCCGAATTCGGAAATACGGATCGGCAAGTCGCGGTAGGAGTGCAGATCATTTTTGTAAATGAGCATGTGTCCCGGGCAGTTCATCGGTTTCAGCGCAAACGTCGTGTCGTCCACCTCGGAGAAGTACATGTTCTCGTGGTAGTGATCCCAGTGGCCCGACTGCTCCCACAGCCGTTGATTCATCATGAACGGAGTGCGCACCTCGCTGTAGCCGCGCAGTTGCTGAAGCGAACGCGAAAACTGCTCCAGCTCATTGCGAATGACCATCCCCTTCGGCAAATAGAAAGGCATCCCCGGAGCTTCCTCGGAAAACATGAACAACCCCAGTTCCCGCCCCAGCTTGCGATGGTCGCGCTTCTTCGCCTCTTCCAGCAGCCGCAAATATTCGTCAAGTTCGGCCCGCTTCGGGAACGCCGTGCCGTAAATGCGAGTGAGCATCTTATTCTTCGAATCGCCGCGCCAATAAGCACCGGCCACACTCAGCAGCTTGAACGCCTTGATCCGCCCCGTCGAAGGCAAGTGCGGCCCGCGGCACAGGTCAAAAAATTCACCCTGATCATAAATCGTAATCGTCGAGCCTTCCGGCAGATCGCGAATCAATTCCAGCTTCAACGGATCGCCCAACTCCGTAAAGATGCGCACCGCTTCCTCGCGGCTCACTTCCCGGCGGCGGATCGGCAAATTTTCCTGGGTAATCATGCTCATCTCGCGCTCGATCAGCGCAAGGTCGTCCGGAGTGAGCGGATTTTCGATATCGATATCGTAGTAAAATCCGTCTTCGATCACCGGCCCGATGCCGAGCTTGACCGCCTTTTCGCCGTAAATCCGCTTGATCGCCTGCGCCATCAAGTGCGCTGTGCTATGCCGATACACCGTCAACCCATCCGGGCTATCCAGAGTGACAATCTCCACTGCCGAATCCTGGTCCAAAGGGTAATAGAGATCGACCACTCTCCCGTCGACTTTGCCGGCTACGGCATTTTTTTTCAACCCCGGACTGATCGACTCGGCAACCTGTTCAATCGTCGTCCCCCGCTCAAACTCTCTGATTGCCCCGTTGGGCAGCGTTACTTGAATAATCATACCCTGACTCCTCCAGTCACAAAATAAAAATAAAAAACACGCCATCCCTTATGCAGGGACGAGCGCGTTAATCTCGTGGTTCCACCCTCATTCAATCCGGCCGCGCCGCAAAAAGATCGCATAATCCGAATTCTCATGACATCCGTTATCGGGGATGAATCGGCACAACTTACTGCCGCTATCAGCGGGTTCCGTTACGCGGCTGCAAAGCGGTAAATCGCGGGTTCGCATGGAGGAGATTGCAGCCGAACGTCTCCTCTCTCTGGACAGCTTAAGCCGTGATTCATGTCTTTGGTCATCGCCTGTGATATTAATGCATCATTATAGGGTCTGCGAGGCCATAAGTCAAGGGGCGAATCCTGGCGAATTGTGGCGGGCATAGGCGGTCCGTACCTGTCATCACGGCGACAGCTGATCGTGCTTGTGTTTGCCCCCGGCGAACGATTGACATAACCGGCAGTTGCTGCAGACCGTAACCCTTTTTTCAAAAATTTGCATAATTGTCTGGATCATCTGCTGCTCCGGCTCTCGGCTGTGGATGTGAATCTGCTCCGGAGACACCGATACGAGCGTGCTGACGACGATATCCTCGAAATTCGCGTTCTGATCGAGCCATTCCAGCGAAAACATCGCGTCGATCTTGTCCGTATCGATTGGCTTCAACTGGTCGTTTAAGATGACGAACTCGTTGCCTCCCCGATGAATCAAATGCGCGACGGGGATTTTCGCTTCTTGGATATAGACGAAATATTTAAGCAGCGAGATGAATTCCTGGTATTGCTGATCCATCCGGAACTCGTCAAGGGCGTATTCGACGACCTCGCGCAGTTCCTCCATATAATCTTGAAGGCGAAATTGCAGGAAGCCGCCCAGATGAAGGTCTGTATTCTCCTGGATGTAGGCCGTCAGATCGCGGGAAATTTTCTCTTTGCGGCACCAATTCGCTTCGCGTCCCTGTAGAGGCACCACTTCATTGTGAAAAAGAAACTGTCGACAGTACCCCTCAATTTTCTCGATTTCGCGCGGCTCTTCGTAATGGAACTCCTTGGTAAGGATGCGGCGGATCAGCTTCATCTCCTCGTTATCGAGGATGTAATTGGCCAGCACGTTACTGATGATGCCGTAAATTTGTTCGCCGGAGTGAACCAGATCGAATGCGGGCAGTTTGCCGCGGATCGTGATGTGCGTGCCGTGCGGCAGTTCTTCGGACTGCACCTCGGTGGCCGATTGTTTTTTATGTAACCGGGAAAGCTCGGACTTCAAGCGTTCGAACAGGGCAAGCGCGGACTCCCTCGGGGCCTCGGATACAATGACTCTCAGCAATTCCATTGTGCCACTTCCTTTCTCCATTGCAGGGGGACGTTGGTCTGGTAGGTTGAAGTGCTTTAATTTGGTTTTTCCGAATTGGAAGAAAAGCCTTGCCGAAGGGCAAGGCTTTTCGTGAGGCGGCATCAGATGCCAGGGACGCCGGGGACGTTAGTCGTTGTGTAAGGGTAGCCGGGATACGGGTACGTCGGGTAATACGGATACGGCGGGTACGGCGGATAATACACCGGCGGATAATACGGCTGAGTCAGGTAAGGAGCAAGCGCGATCAGCGGCCACAGATTGTTTAAGCCACCGCCGTGGAAGTGCCCCCCGTGGCCGGGACTCCCTCCGTGAAAGTGGTCGGGGCCGTGATGGCTCGGAATGCCGTGCTGCATATGGTGCCCTTGCATGCCATGTCCGTGCGATTCGATCGGGCGTTCATTCGTCGACAATCAGATCACTCCACATTCGTCATCGTTGTAAGCTTTCGCCTAGTTAAGTATATGACCATCCGCCCAAGGAGTGCATCGTACGTTCCCAACTCGTGAAAAATGGGCTCGGCCGCCGAAGCGAACCAAGCCCATCCAGAATCGGAAGTCCCATCCTAATTCTGCATAACAAAATCCCGCGCCACCGACTCGTCGTCCTTGAACACATGCAAAGTCTCATAGCGTGTATTACGCTGCGCCGGGATCTTCCCCGCTTCGCGGATGAGGCGCAACGTCGAGCCGATATTCACTTTGTGCGTCGTGCCAGCAGCGGAGACGACGTTCTCCTCGATCATCGTGCTGCCGAAGTCATTGCAGCCATAGCTGAGCGTCAGCTTGCCGATCTCCGGCCCCATCGTCACCCACGACGATTGGAAGTTCGGGATGTTGTCAAGCGTAATCCGGCTGATCGCCAGCGTCTTCAAATATTCCTCCGGTGTTGCCTTCTCCACATGCAGGTGAGTGTTCTCCGGTTGGAACGTCCACGGGATAAACGCCAGGAAACCCGGCGTCTTATACCCGCGCTCAATGCATTGATCTTGAGCTTCACGAATGCGCAGCAAATGCAGCGCCCGCTCCTCCATCGACTCGCCGAAGCCGATGACCATTGTGCCGGTCGTATGCATGCCTAGCTTGTGGGCGGTCTGCATCACGTCCATCCAATCGCGCCAGCTTCCTTTCAATCGGCTGATCCGGTTGCGCGTGCGGTCGTCCAAAATTTCCGCCCCGCCGCCCGGCAACGAGTCCAGCCCTGCATCGTGAAGTTGTCGCACGACTTCCTCCAGGGGCAAGCCGGACACTTCGCGCATTTTCATAATTTCCGCCGGCGAAAATGAATGCATCTGGATGTCAAATCGCTGCTTGATCGCCCGCAACAAATCGGTATAGTAGGAAAACGGCAAATCGGGGTTCGTCCCGCCTTGCATCAGAATTTCC
>JAJFMO010000492.1 GCA_020697475.1 Paenibacillaceae bacterium
CGCTGATCAGTCCCGTTCGAACTGCAAAGTCGATTTCCCTCGACAACCCGTACATCTGCGTATCTAATACTTCCTCGTATAACGGGCACTTGCGGGTCGTTATATTCTCCATCTGAACCCCGATCAGCTTCTCGATTTTATCTGCATCTTCATAGAGAAGATTGAGCGCTTTCTGATGCAAGTCCAGAATGATCTCCGATGACGACAAGGCGACTCCCCTCCTGCCTAACAATCTATACTAAGCTTATTGTCTATATTAGACGAAATGAACCGAACAAACAAGGTTTACCCATAATTCGTAACCCCACTAAGTGAAGCTTAGCTTCGAAGCTGAATCAGGTACTTGCTGGGACCCCGGAACTTATATTAAAAAAGCATCCCGCCTGATCGACAAGATGCTCCATCTTTTACC
This sequence comes from Paenibacillaceae bacterium, assembly GCA_020697475.1. Taxonomy (GTDB): domain Bacteria; phylum Bacillota; class Bacilli; order Paenibacillales; family NBRC-103111; genus JAJFMO01. Next base: position 413 of record JAJFMO010000492.1, read on the forward strand.
TGCTTATTCTTCAACAAAATTGTAGTCCATCTCGTATTTCTTGAACACTTCGGTCAAGGCCGTCTTCGCTTCATCTGCATCCGGACCGTGAACGTGCAAGGAGTAGCGCCCGGAATGAATAAGTGTCGTATATAGACCGAGAATGCTCTTGGCATCAATATACTTATTATCGTACTGCAATACGATCGATGCCCTGAATTGGTTCGCTACCTGAGAAATTTCAATAATTGCCGCATTATTGTTTCGCTGCATGCGATCCCTCCATGGAATGAAATCCCGATAATTTGTTATCTACCACAATGATACATTGAAACGTTCCCCCCGCGCAACAGCAAGTTCGCCATTTGGGCGATTTAATTTTCCTTTTTCCCCAAAAGTTTATGTTTGAATTTGTTCCCTAGATAGAACAACAAGCAGAAGATAGCCAGTAAAATAAGCAGGCGGGTATGATTCTTGCGAAAATGCAGCAAATCGTAGCCGATGAACGATTCGAGAAATACGATCGGCAATTTGCCGATACACGTCGCAAGCAGGAACGGAATGAATTTGATCCGGGTGATACCCGCGCCATGGTTGATCGCTGACGACGGAATGACTGGGATGAGCCGTCCGATCAATACATAAAGGAAGCCTTGGCGTTCCAATTGCTGGTTAAAACTGACGACTTGCGGGAATCGGCTGATGCGGCGGGCGATCCAATCATGCGCGAAATATTTGGCGAAGATAAAGGCGAGAGACGCTCCGACGAGCGACATTGAGTAGTTGATGAGAAAACCGTTCCAAAGCCCGAATACAATAACGTTCGCCCCGGCAATCAGGACGAACGGCACGACAGGTACAACCGTCTGGAGCAGGACGGCCAGCATTCCGATGAGGAAGGCGTATCCGCCGAGTGAACGCATATAGTTGGCCAGCTGGATGACGTTCGTATGGGTCAGCTTGATGCCGGCACGGGTGAAAAACAAAAAATAAACCAGGTAGGCGGCAACGGCAACGATTCCTGCGTAGATAGCCCACTTGACTGGTCTTTTGAAAATATTCAACGCTCAACCTCCCTTAAACCAAAGCAAACCGTTACAGCATTTTTACTTGATTTTTGCCACCCCGCTTCGCTTCGTACAAAGCCATGTCCGCCCTGTAAGACAACGTCTCCACGCTGATCTTCTCGTCCTCCCAGTTCCATTCGGAAATTCCGCATGAGACTGTAACTTGCGGGGAAGTTTCCTGATGTACCCTGGCGCGGATCCTTTCGGCTACTCGGGCTGCTTGCTCCCCTCTGGCGAAAGGCAAATAAACGGCCAGTTCTTCCCCGCCCCACCGCGCCGCAACGTCGCGCCCGCGAATGCTGGTCAGAATGATCCGGCATACTTGAACCAATATTTCATCCCCGACCTGGTGTCCATGGGTGTCGTTGATTTTCTTGAAATTATCGATATCCAGCACGATCAGCGATCCGCATTCATCGGTTTGCTGCTGCCGGGTTACTTGCTCGTTCAAATAGTGGCGGGTGTACAACTCGGTCAAGCGGTCTGTGATGACCATCCGGTGCACTTCTTCATGAAGCGAAGCGTTCGTCATCGCCATTCCGATATGTGCCGAAAGCGACTGCAGGAGCCGGTAGTTGCTGTAGGTGAAATGATTGGGCTCGCGGTGCGCCACCATGACCACTCCGATCACTTTGCCGTTCACCACGATCGGGGTGGCGATCAGCGAACGGGACTGGCTGGCATCCATCAGCTTCGATTGGGCGGGTGTATTTTTCAAATAATCGGATATGTATACCGGTTCCCGCGTGGAGAAAATGTATCCGGATATTCCACTCTCCAGAGAGAAGTTCTCCTCTTCATTGCCCGGGATATTGCTCGATCTGACTATCATTTCTCGTTTCTTATAATTCAATTCCAAAATCGTACAGAAGTGGGCGTTAAAAATTTGCAGCAATTCATGCGAAGCATATTCGTATATGACGTTGGAATTTAAGCTTTGGCTGAGCCGGCTTGTAATTTCGTTGACGATGCGCAATTCGCTGATGAGGAAGTTCGATTGCTCATACAACTTGGCTTTCTCGAAGGCCATCCCTGCGGTTTCCGCAGCGAAGCGGATAAACTCGATTTGCGGCTCGTCCAGTCTCTTGTTGCGCGATACGATTTGTAAAACCCCATAAATACCTTGCTTGCCCGTTAGCGGCACGGCAATCAAGCTTCCGTCCGCCCCGTTACGCAACACCGTGCTTCCGTCCATGAACGCCCGAATATGCGGACTGTCACTCCGCTCATTGATCTTGAGCGATTTGACATTCGTTACAGGATTATAGTGATCCTGGGAAAAATACAATTCGATTTCTTCATCCGGGTAAAGCGAATTCATTGTATTCATAAATTCGGTAAGAATCATATCGGTATCGCTGAGATACAGCAGCTTCATCATCTTCAGACTGCGGCTCAACTCTTCTTCAGTCGCTTTCTTACTCTCCGCAAGCACATGCATCTGTCCGCCGGAATGCTTGCCGAATGTCAGCAATTCGACTTCCGCTCCGAAGGCAGCCGCCATTGCTTGTACAGCCGTCGCCATCACCGGGGCTTCGACTGACTCGCTCGAGGCAATACAGAGCCATGCGACTTGCTTTTCCGAGGCTACCACAGAGGTGATCGCGATGTTCAACCGCAGCTCTTCTATAGTAAATACTTGCAGATTTCCGCCGGCGAGCGTCCGTCTGACTAAGCCCGCATCAAGTACGCGACGAAGCAGTAAATCGTCAGGATGTGCGGGGATGACCGGCGCCGAGCCGCCAGAGCTGATTGCGAACGAGCCTGCCGGCTGTCCGTCCAGGCCGGAAGCGATCACCAGGGCGTCCCATGAGAATACGTCTGACATTATCCGTGTTCGAAAGCGTTGAAAGCTATCGGACAGGTCTCCTGGTTCGGGATAAGAGTCCGCTCCGAACTCAGTATCAATAGATAAACTATTGTTCATAGGAAACTCCTTATCGTGTTCCTTCGCTAAATATCATACTATAGAACATCGTACTATTGCACTACTTATTTCACGAACTTGACAGCAGGATTGAAAATATTTTAGAATCATGTATTTGATGGAAATGGTTTACGTCGCCCTCACTCGTTTTGTTGTCGGCAAGACAGCGGCTGAGTAGCTTGCCGGGAAGGAATGTGCGCTATCCGCACCCCTTAACCTAACAAAACAGGCGTATAAAGCAAATTCATCCTCAAACCCAATATGAAAAGTGAAGGGGAAACTTATACATGTCTCGTTACACTGGACCCAAATTCAAATTAAGCCGTCGGCTCGGCATTTCGCTTAGCGGCTCCGGCAAAGAACTGAAGCGCCCGTTCCCCCCTGGGCAACATGGCCCCGGCCAACGCAAGAAGCTGAGCGGTTACGGCGTGCAGCTTCAAGAGAAGCAGAAGCTTCGCCACATGTACGGATTAAACGAGAAGCAATTCCGCAACTTGTTCACGAAAGCATCGCATATGCAAGGCATCTCCGGCGAGAACTTCATGATTATGCTGGAGAGCCGGCTTGACAATCTCGTATACCGGCTGGGACTCGCGAACACCCGCGCCGGCGCGCGCCAGCTCGTCTCCCACGGTCATGTGACCGTGAACGGCAAGAAAGTAAACATCGCTTCCTATACGGTGTCCCCGGGTGAAGTGATCGGTCTGCGGGAAAGAAGCCGCAACCAATCGTCGGTGAAGGAAGCGTTGGCGAACCGCAACTTCCTGCCGAACTACCTCGAGTTTCACGATCAAGCGATGGAAGGCAAATATGTGCGTCTGCCGGAGCGTTCGGAGCTTCCTCAAGAAATCGATGAGAAGCAGATCGTCGAGTTTTACAGCCGTTAATTCGTCTTCTAAAAAAACCAAGGATGTTATCCTTGGTTTTTTTCACACACCGGGAGGAATCCATGCCTAAAGAACCGACGCAAGGCGACGCGCTGACAACGAAGCAAGTGCTGGCAAAGATCATCATGTTGACGTTGAATATGCTGAAATGGTTTTTAATCGTCGGAATCGTCTGCTGCTTCATCGGCGGCGGTGCTGCCGTCGGTTACGTTGCCGCCTTGACCCAAGACGATCCTGTTCGCAGTAAGGACTTCATCATGGAGAAAATGGAGGAAAACTCGTTAACCGGGTTTGTCTATTTCAACGACGATACCCCGGTGGGGCAGCTGCGCACCGAGGAAGACCGCCGCATGGCGACTCTGGACGAGATTCCCCAATTGATGCAAGACGCCGTCATCGCAGTTGAGGACAACGATTTCTACACTCATCACGGGGTCGATATTAAGGGAACACTGCGTGCCGTTATGCAGAAGCTGTTGCATGAGCCCGTGCAAACCGGGGGCAGCACAATCACTCAACAATTGGCGAGACGCGTATTTTTGACGCTCGATCGCGAGGACAGCCGCAAAGCGAAGGAGATCTTTCTCTCGCTGCGGATGGAGCGGCTGCTGTCCAAGGATCAAATTTTGCTAGCTTACTTGAACAAGGTTCCTTATGGCAACGGTTCGACAGGCTATAACTTGTACGGCATCAAGGCTGCAGCCAAAGGACTGTTTAATATTAACGATTTGAATGAGCTGAACGTGGCCGAGGCTGCCTTCCTCGCCGGCTTGCCGCAACAGCCGAGCAATTTTTCCAGCTTTACCAGCAAAGGTGAGTTCGACGAGACCGGATTCAACCGGGCGATGACCCGTCAACGGCTCGTCCTGTTGCGGATGCTTGAAGAGAATAAAATCGATCAGAACGAGTACGATGAGGCAATGAGCTTCGATCTAAAGGGCGCGCTCGCCGAGCCGGGGCAGAAAGCGTACAACGTTTACCCTTATTTAATGATCGAGGCTGAACGGCAAGCAACCGACGTTCTGCTCACCCAGCAATTTCCTGATTTAGCCGCCCATCCCGAGAGCAATCCGGACGCCTATAATCAGGCGAAAAATACCGTTCTGACGCAAATGCTTCACGAAGGCTATCATATTTATACGACGATCGACAAGAAGATTTACGACTCCATGCAAGAGATCGCGCGCAACGGGAAGAATTTTACCCCGGACGATCCGAAGAAAGGTGTGGAGCAAATCGGCGCGGTAATGCTCGACAACAGTACGAGCGCCGTGCTCGGGATGATTGAAGGAAGAGATTTCTTCACCGAGCAGTTGAACCACGCTACTCAGGCTCTGCGCCAGCCCGGTTCTTCGATGAAACCGATCGCTGCATACATACCGGCCATTGAAGCCGGGCAAATACAGCCGGGCGAAATTATCGATGACGTCCCGATCGTCTTGAAAGACGGGCAGAAAGGCTTTCATATCCCCGAGAATTGGGACGGGGATTTTCATGGACTGATTACCGCCCGCACGGCGCTTAATCAATCGTATAATATTCCTGCCATCAAGTTGTTTGTGAACGTGG
>JAJFMO010000493.1 GCA_020697475.1 Paenibacillaceae bacterium
CTCGTATAACGGCCATGGCGGCGCCTTAGAAAGGAAATGGCGCGGCTTTTTCGCTGTAACGGCCACCGCAGCAGCTTACATGGGAAAATCGTGACACAAGGCATGTGATAAGTGCTCTAAGCTGCGCCCATGTCCGTTACACGCCTCCCACCCCACACCCCCACCGAGCAACCGGCCAAGCGGAGTGCAAAGAAGCAGCTCCGGCAGGAATATTTTTCATGGCTTTGGTGAACACTGGATAGCAGTATGGAAAGTTTCGACATCACAGGGAAGGGGAAATAGAGTCATGTGGAAAAAATCTTTGGCTGCCATGCTTTCCTTGCAGCTTGTTCTATGGATCGCGGCGCCGCTTGCGTTCGCAGAGGAGAAAGGCGGCAACAGCGCCTCGACCGTCGACCTTGCGCCGAATTCGGTTTCGTCCGTGCTGATGGACGCGGATACAGGTACCGTCATTTCCAGTAAAAATATGGACACCAAGCTGCCGCCGGCCAGCATAACGAAGATCATGACAATGCTCCTGATTATGGAAGCGGTCGACAGCGGCAAGCTGAAGATGACCGATAAAGTTCGCACAAGCGAATACGCGGCATCGATGGGCGGGTCGCAAATTTTTCTCGAACCGGGTGAAGAAATGACCGTTGAGGAGATGCTCAAGGGCATCGCCATGGCTTCGGGCAACGACGCCTCGGTCGCGATGGCGGAGAAGATCGCCGGCTCGGAGGAAGCGTTCGTCCAGATGATGAATGAACGTGCTGCGGAGCTCGGGATGACCAACACCCATTTTGCCAACTGTAATGGGTTGCCTGCAGACAATCACTACTCTTCGGCTCTCGATATTGCCACGATGTCCCGCGAGCTGCTGAAGCACCCGGAGATTACGAAGTTTACAGGCAGCTACCAAGATTATTTGCGCAAAGATACCGAGAAGCCGTTCTGGCTTGTCAATACGAATAAATTGGTCCGGTTCTATGACGGGGCCGACGGATTGAAGACGGGCTATACCAGCGAAGCGAAATATTGTCTGGCAGCCACCGCCAAACGCGACAACTTGCGGGTCGTTGCCGTCGTGCTAGGCGAGCCGAACACGAAGACGCGCAACGCGGAAGTGTCCCGGCTGTTCGATTATGCCTTTTCACAATACACCAACTATCCAATCTTTAAGCAAGGCGATTCCATGGGCACGTTGAAAATAGGCAAAGGTGACATCAGAGAGCTGCCCTTAGTCGCCAAACATCAATATAGTGTGCTGTTGAAGAAAGGTGAAGCGGAGGATGGCATCCGCCACGAGCTGAAGCTTACTCCGAACGTCAAAGCGCCGATTGAGCAAGGCCAGCCGGTCGGAACGCTCATCGTGTACAAAGGCGATCAGGTCATTGCCGAATTCCCGATCGCATCCCCGGCGAACGTCGGCAAAGCAGGTTGGTGGCTGTTGTTCAAGCGGACCGTCTCGGGGGTCATGACCGCAGGCTGAAGGGAGCAGGCTGAAGTTTCAGGCATTCGGAATTCAAGCTTCCGTATCCGCGAAACGGCTCGAATTCACCGCGAAATTTGACTGTCTGCTTCTAGTTTTGTCGGCTGGAAGGAATTTACTCTCTGCGTGTAGAATGGTTGAAACGTAAAGAGGAAGGAGAGAGCCGATGAGCCTGCAAATGGAGTTTGAACACCGCAGCAAAGCGCTGATCGTCCGCCTGAAAGGCGAGCTGGACCATCACACGGCGAGCACGGTGAAGGATCGAATGGAAGAAGCGATCAAGCGGAGCAATTGCCGCAACGTCGTGTTGAGCATGAAGGATTTGGTATTCATGGACAGTTCCGGTCTGGGCGTTATCCTGGGGCGGTATAAGTTAATCGCCGACCTGGGCGGCAAGATGGTCGTATGTGACGTGAACCCGGCTGTCTACCGGTTGTTCCAACTGTCGGGGATGTTCAAGATTGTCTCGATGGCCGACAACGAAAGATCGGCAATCTCCAGTCTGGGGGTCGTGTCCTGATGAAGAACAATTATATGAAATTGAAGTTTCCCGCCTTATCCGAAAATGAATCGTTCGCCCGCGTCGCCGTCGCCGCGTTCGTGTCGCGACTCGATCCGACGCTCGACGAATTGACGGATTTGAAAACCGTCGTCTCCGAAGCGGTGACCAACTCGATCATTCACGGGTACGACAACAATCCGGACGGTGAGATCACGATTGCCGCCTGGGTGGAAGGCACCGAGGTTATCTTGGTCATAGAAGACCAAGGCCGCGGGATCGAGGATTTGGATCAAGCGCGCCAGCCGCTTTATACTTCCAGGCCGGAATTGGAGCGGTCGGGGATGGGGTTTACGATTATGGAAAATTTCATGGACAGCATCGATATCGTTTCCGTACCCGGTCAAGGGACGAAAATCACCATGGCTAAACGTATGAATTCACACCTAGAGCTGACCGACGAATCCAACGCTGCAAGCACGGGTTGAGTCGCCTATGGAAGATCTAAGGCAAGCCGCACCCCATTACCTAGACGATACAGAAGTGAAGAGGCTGATCGCATTAAGCCAGTCCGGAGACGGAATCGCCCGGGACACGCTCGTCAACTGCAATATCCGGCTCGTCTGGTCCGTCGTACAGCGTTTCTTGAATCGCGGCTACGATGCAGAAGACTTGTTCCAAATCGGCTGCATCGGGCTGCTCAAATCGGTCGACAAGTTTGACTTGTCCTATGACGTCAAATTTTCCACCTATGCGGTGCCGATGATTATCGGCGAAATCCAGCGATTTTTGCGCGACGACGGGACGATCAAAGTCAGCCGTTCGCTGAAGGAACTGGCCAACAAGGTGCGTAAGACGAAGGACGAGTTGGCCAAAGTGCTCGGAAGGCTGCCGACGATCGGCGAAGTTGCCGAGTCGTTAGGCATCAGCCCGGAAGACGTGGCGCTCGCCCAGGAAGCGAACAAGCCGCCCTCGTCGATCCACGAGACGGTGTTTGAGAACGACGGCGACCCGATCACGCTGATGGATCAGATCGCCGACGAATCGCAGGATCGCTGGTTCGAGAAGATGGCGCTCAGCGAAGCCATCGGGCTGTTGAGCGAACGGGAGCGATTGATCGTATACTTGCGATACTATCGCGATCAGACCCAATCGGAAGTGGCCCACCGGCTCGGCATCTCGCAAGTGCAGGTGTCGCGGCTGGAGAAAAAAATATTGCAATCGATCAAAGACCAGATCGCTCAATGAGCGACTGGTCTTTTTTCTGTTCACTTGAAATAGGTGAGGTGTCACATTAAGGCCGAAAACGGCCTTAACCCGAGCGAACGAACCGCCCCGAGGCACATTAAGGCCGAAAACGGCCTTAACCCGAGCGAACGCGTCGCCCCGAGGCACATTAAGGCCGAGAACGGCCTTAACCCGAGCGAACGCGCCGCCCCGAGGCACATTAAGGCCGAAAACGGCCTTAACCCGAGCGAACGCGTCGCCCCGAGGCACATTAAGGCCGAAAACGGCCTTAATCCG
>JAJFMO010000037.1 GCA_020697475.1 Paenibacillaceae bacterium
GCGACGCTACCCAGCGGGCCAAAAAGTTCGGCGTCCAACTCTACTGGGTGGCGATCGGACCGAAGCTGCGCGAGAGCCATCCCCTGTTCCAACGGCGTCCCGACGTACGCGGGGCGAAGGTGTGGGGGCATGCTTCCGGTTCGGACGAAAGCCTCTATAGCCTGTGTTCTTCCCATCCCGATGTCAAGAAGTTCCACGGCGACTTGATGGCGAATCTCGTCACCGAAGCGCCGGACATGGGCGGGCTCATTCTGATCATCGGCGGCGAAGCCTACAAGCACTGCTTCATGCGCCCCATTCGGAATGAAACGACGGACGAGAAGACGAATTGCCCGGTATGCAAGCATATTCATCCGGAGAAAGTCGTCACCGACTTCGTTCGTGCCACCTCCGATGCTGTTCTCCAGGCGAATCCACAGGTGGAAGTGCTCGTCTGGGAGTACAGCGCCCACCAGTGGACGAGCGACCACGACCAGCTCGAGCTGATTTCCATGATTCCCGAGGGCACCAGCCTGCTGACGACGCTCGACAAAGGTCAAGTACTGCAGAAGGACGGCTACAAGAAAGATATTTGGGATTACAGCGTCGAATATGCCGGTCCATGCGACCGTGTGTTGATGCAAACGGAAGTGGCCCGCAAGCGCAATCTTCCTTATGTGTTAAAGCTGGAAACAGCGATCGGTTTGGAATGTATCAACATCCCGTACATGCCTTCCTTGTCCAACACGTTCGGCAAATGGCGCAATGCCGCCCGCCTGTCTCCACGAGGCGTGTTCCAGTCGTGGTGCTTCTTCGGCATGTGGGGCTCGCGGACGGAGGAGATCGGCTGGTGGGCGTCTTGGCGGCCGGAGCTCGCTAACGAGCAGGTGCTTGAGACAATCGCCGAACGCGATTTCGGCCCTTACGCTTCTCTCATCCAACAAGTATGGCAGACGATGGGTCGTTCCGCTTCCCACCTACCCTACATCGGCTCTTACTACCGCGGGCCGGAATTTTTGGGGCCGGGGCATCCGCTCTATTTTGAAGACCCGAAACAGCTTCCCGAAGTGTATCAAGGCGCCATCTATATGCAGGAGATGTATGAAACGTTCTCGCGCGAAATGATCGACCTTAAACATCCGCTCACCAAACGCACCCTGGATTGCCGGATGGAGACAGACGACGGTTCGGATAAGGCGTCTGTAGTCATACGCGAGTACGAGCAGGCGGCTGCGCTGGCCAAGGAGGCGTTCGAGTTGTTGCAGTCGGCGGCCGATCCGGCCGATCCGACCATCCGCGCCACGCTGAGCGAGGAGAAGCTGCTGGTGGAGACGATTTGGCGTATTTTCGCCTCGACGCTGCATACCTGGCAATTCCTGCTCCACAGGCGGGATTATGCATCTACCGGCGACCCGAAAGCTCTTCAGGCTATGAAGGAAGTTGCACGCGCGGAACTCGCGAACACGAAGGCAGCGCGCCATATCTACGTCGAAGCGCCGTGGCTGGACGTCTGCGACCGGATCGAAGGCTGCGGGTTCCCGTCCACTCTGGATATGATCGATTACAAAATCGCCCAACTGGAGCGCGACCTCGCAGGGGCGGCCGTATCCGCTTGAAGCATTGAAACGGTATATCAATGTCCAAACCGCCCGTTCCGGCCGCAACTCATACCGGGACGGACGGTTTTTTATCGGTTTAACCGGCATTCACCCGCCTGACGTCATCCGCCCGAATCCGCCCGATCGTACAAATTTCCCGCCCTATCCTGCAAAGCTTTCTCCTTCCTCCCGAGGTAAGATATTACGTGACAAGACGTTAGACAAGGGAGAGATCGTCAATGGAGAAACTGCGCTTGGGGGTCGTCGGCTGCGGCGGCATCGCCAGTACACATGCAAAAGGCTTTTCGGAAATTTCCGACGACTTTGTGGTAACGGCAACGTGCGACATTCACCTGGATCGGGCGAAAGCGGCCGCCGAGGCGGCGGGTGCGAAAGTGGCGGTAACGGATTATCGCGATATGACGGATCACGTTGACTGCATCCTCGCCTCATTGCCGCACGATTTGCACTACGAGGTGGGGATGCATTTTTTGAACCATGGAAAACATGTCATGCTGGAGAAGCCGATGTGCAACACGGAGGCGCAAGCGCTGGATCTGATCGCCACGGCCGAACGGAACGGCCTCATCTTGATGACCGCCTACCATAACCGGTATCGTCCGGCAATGCAATTAATCAAACGGCTGATCGATGAGAAAAAATACGGCGACGTGTTCCAAATGTCGTTCTGGACAGAGCAATACACGAAGTATGCGCAAGGCCATTGGGCTCTCGATTCGAAGCGGCTGGGCGGAGGGCAATTTTTCAGCCATGGCTGCCATTACATCGACCTCTTGCTGTGGCTGATGGGCAAGCCGGTGTCGGGCTTCCATCTGGGCACGAACTTTGGCACGCCGTGGATGGAGCAAGAGGGGACAAGCAACGCGTCAATCCAGTTCGAGAACGGAGCGCTTGGCTATCACTTCGGAACATGGGGAGCGCGGGGCACGCGGCTCGGTTGGAGTATGCACGTCCACTGCACGGAAGGGATGCTCGAGTACCGGCGCGGCGAAGGCAAGCTGTTTTTGCACCACCGAATTGTCGGCGAAACTCGTGGGGAGACGGCCAATCAGTCCCGCCCCTCCCAGTTGGAATTAATCTACGAAGAACCTGGTTCCGGCAAAATGACGCAATTCCAGTTTCTCCACTTCGCCGACTGCATTCGCAACGGCAAAGCGCCGCTCACGGGCGGCCCGAGCAGTCTGCAAGGGTTGCGGGTCATCTGGCGGCTGTACGAAGCGGAGAAAAAGCATACGATGGCCGACCTGCGCGGGCTCGGAGTGGAAGAAGACTGGCGCGATCCGCGGGCGACGACGACATTTTCCGGATTGGATTTGTAAGCGAGGCGCAACAAGGAGGGGCATTCGTCCCTCCTGTTTGTCGTAGGATTGGAAGCGCTTTATCAATTTTTTCAAAAATGGGGGAATGAGAATGCAAATCGTTATTCGTAAAACGGCCTGGATGCTGCTTCTCGCCCTGTCGCTGCTCGCGGCGGCGACAGGCTGCGGGCAGGGCGGGAACGTCGACGGAGGGTCGGCCCCGGGCGGAGGCACGGCCGCAACCGACACGAAACCTTCGCAAACGGCGGATAAACCGGCGCCTGAACCGCAGGAGCCGGCGACCGTTACCTTCTATATGAACGGAACGGAAGCAAGCTTCTTCAACGACACGGTGGCGAAAATCGTCAAAGCCCAGCTGCCGAATATTACGATGCAGGTTATCCAGCCGAAGGGCGACTTCTACGAGCCGCTGAACAACGCAATCGTCAGCAAGGAACCGCTGCCGGATGTGATCGTCGCGAGCAACGGTGCGACCAACTTGCTGCTCGAGATGAAGCTGTTCAGCGATTTAACACCGCTTATGAAGGAGGCGAAATTCGACTTCAACCGGATTCGCCCGGATTTGACCGGGGACATCAAGTCGATTTCCGACAGCGGTCAAATATTGCTCATGCCTTACGACGTGCAGACGGCCGTCACATTTTACAATAAAGATTTGTTCGACAAATTTGGTGTCGCCTATCCGAAGAACGGCTTGACATGGGACAGCCTCGTCGACTTGACGGCCAAGCTGAGCCGAGTTGACGGGGGTATCCGTTATCGCGGATACGACATGCTGACTTCGATTAATTTTAACAACCCTTATTCGATCCCATTCTACGATCCGGTGAAGAAAGCTTCGGCGCTGGATAACCCGGGATGGGCGAAAATTCTCGGCGTTGCGAAAAAATTGTACGAAGTTCCCAACAACTTCACAGAGGCGGCGATGTTCGATAAAGGACGCGACTACTTCGTCAAGGAACGCACGCTGGCGATGTTCCCGATCGGTTTTAGCTTCATGCAGCAATCGACGGACAACAAGTCGGCCGAAGGGATGCATTGGGATATGGTATCTCTGCCCACGTACCCCGACAAACCTCAACTAAGCAGCCAGCCGACGTACCACTATATGGCGATCACCCCGAACAGCAAGGTGAAGCAAGCCGCGTTCCAGATCATGGCGACGATGATGAAGGACGAGAACGTCAAGGCGATTGCGCGCGCGGCCCGAGAGCCTGTCATCGAGATCAAGGGTGTCGAGCAGGAGTTTGGCAAAGATCTGGATTTGTTGAAAGGGAAAAATGTGTCCGCCTTCTTCTACAACAAGTTCGCGCCGTCCGCGGGAAGTTCAAAGTACGACGCGAAAATTCGCGCCGCATTGATTCAGGCTTACCGCAGCATAGCATTGGACGGGGTGGACGTGAATACGGCGCTGCGCAATGCCAAAGAGGTTGCCGATCAGGCGATTCGGGATATGGGCAATTAGAGGCAGTCGGCATTGCGCCGCCGCCTAGCCTAAGACGACACCCCGCGCTCCGTGCGGGCGTTAATGAGACGGGCGTACTCCGTGGGGGTCATGCCCGTTTCTTTTTTGAAATGGCGGGAGAAATAATGAACGCTGTTGTACCCGAGCCGGGCCGCGATCTCGGTGAAATTGTGCGATTGCTCGCGTATGAACTGCTTGGCGCGTTTGATGCGCAGCTGGTTCAAGTATTCGATGGGACCCACACCGGTATGTTCCTTAAACAACGTTTTCATTGCGGTTTGGCTGATGGCAAATTGCTTGCACAGCTGATCGTTGGAGTGGACGTCGGCCAAGTTGTCTTCCATATACCCTGTGATCGAGCGCAGCATTTCGTTCCCTCGTCCAGCATCCGCCGGGTGCAGCGCGAGCTTCGTTCCGTCATCGGGGCTTTCGCCGCCGTCGCCCCTGCGGATCAAGGTGATTAAGAAAATTTCCAGATAGTTGCGAATCATCTGCTCGATGCCGAATGGCGCACCATCCCGCTTGTGCAGCGGATTTTTGGCCAATGGGGAATCGATCGGCGGATCGAACGCCCGCAAGCCTTCGCGGATAAGCCGGGAGAAGATGGAGCGTTCATCGTCGTTCAGCCTGAAGCATTGGCCGGCAAAAAAATCCATGCAAGGCGACACGCACTCGAAGGTAAGGATGATCAAGTTCGGCGACGTGCCGCGCATGTCAATCGCCTTATGGTGCTCGTTCGGCCGGTAAAAAATGACGTCTCCCTGGCACAGCGTAAACTGCCCTGAATCGGTGATGATCTCCACCTCTCCTTTGTCCGCACATACGATCTCCCAATAATCGTGGGCTTCGGATTTGCTGAAGAAGCGTTTCGGGAATTCGCGGTAATAGAAGGTGTAAATTCCGGTAACGGCCAGTTGTTCCGGCAGGGGGAATTTGACTTGGGGCATGGGTGCTGTCTCCCTTCCACAAAATCGTATAAAAAGCATTGTTCTTTTTTATATATTATATATAATGTTTAATATGGTTGTATATCAAAATTTTTAGCTGGAGGGGACGGCATGAATTGTATCGTGATTTTGTGCGACACGTGGCGCAGGGATCATTGCGGCGCGTACCATCTTGGCCGACCGTTGAACCAGTGCTGGAGCCCGGAGCAGCCGGATTGGGTCGTACCGACGCCGAATTTGGATCGGCTGGCGGCGCGGGGAACGGTGTTCGAGAACGCCTGGTGTGGGTCGACGCCTTGCATGCCGGCTCGCCGCGATATCTACACCGGCCGTTATGAGTTTGTCGAGCGTGGCTGGGGGCCGCTGAACGAGGAGGATCTCGATTTGCCGCGGCAAATTTCCGGCGAACCGAATTTGTCGTTGACAAAGCAACTGCGGGAAGGGCGGCCGGTCAGCTATTTGGTGACCGATCATTTTCATCTGTGGGAAGAAGGTTCTGGCAATTATCATATGGGCTACACCGGGTTCGACTTTATTCGCGGCCAGGAGGCGGACGGTTGGCTGACCGATCCGGTCGAGTTCGATTGCCCCCCGGAGTATACGAATACTCAGTTGGAGCGGCATTTTCGCCATATCGCCTTGATGCGCAAGACGGAAGAGGACTGGTACGCGCCTCAGGTGTTTACGCGGGCCGCCGATTGGCTGGAGCGCAATCATACGCATGACAATTTTTACTTGCATATCGACTGCTTCAACCCTCACGAGCCTTGGGATCCCCCGGAAGAGTATGTGAAAATGTTCGACCCGCGCGGCTACAACGTGAAACGTCGGCTGGTGGCCGGGCGCGGGGGGTTGGACGAGGACGAACTGCTGCACGTTCGGGCGACTTATGCGGCGCAGGTGGTGATGACCGACCGCTGGCTCGGCAAGCTGCTGGATAAGCTCGACGAACACGATCTTTGGCGCGATACGATGGTGATTTTTACGACGGACCATGGGACGTATAACGGAGATCGCGGGCGGTTCGGTAAAATCGGCACCCATGAGCACGACGCGGCTGGACATATCCCGTTCATCGTCGCTCACCCGCTATACGGGCAAGGGGAGCGGCGCGAGCAACTGGTGCAGCTCGTCGACATTTACCCTACAGTGCTGAGCGCGGTGGGTAGGCCATGCCCGGGCGATCGCCACGGTGTCGATCTCATTCCGGTGTTGCAGGACGCCGGAGCGGCGACTCGCGATTATGCGATTACCGGCCAGTTTGGCAAGAGCGTGACGATTACTGACGGGGAGTGGATTTTGCACCAGTCGCCGGTGGAGAGTAACCAGCCGCTCTATTGGTACGGGTACAGTCTAATTCGCGAACGACGAGGCGCTGTGGTTGGAGAGTTCGCTGATGGGCGTCGGCCGGCTGAGAGCAAGATGTTCAACATGCCGACATGGTTGAGCGACAAGCGGTCGGACCCGAACGAGCTGGTTAATTTGGCGGAGGAGCGTCCGGAGAAGCTGAAGGAGATGCAGCAGGCGTTGGTGCGGACGTTGCAGCGTATACAGGCACCTGACGAGCAGTTGGATCGGCTGGGCTTGCGGGGATTGTAAAGCGAAATCGGCAGGGCATCTTTCATAGTCCGGCGTTTGGACGCCGAGGGGGAGGAGAAGACGGGCGATGAGTATTTATTGGGGCGATCTCCACAATCATTGCAATATTACATACGGATATGGCAGTTTGGACAATGCTCTGGAAGCGGCGCGGGGTCAACTCGATTTCTGCGCGGTGATCGGGCACGCGATGTGGCCGGATATTCCGAAGTCGCGGAAGGAATGGGAGTACGAGGTTAACTATCACCTGGAAGGGTTTCGAAAGCTGCGGGAAGGCTGGGATCGCGTCCAGAGGACAGTGAGCGAGGCGAATGTGGATGGAAAGTTCGTCACGTTTCAAGGATACGAGATGCATTCGCTGAAGTACGGCGATCATCATTTTCTGTCGCCGGACGATAAGATGCCTCTGCTGGAGGCGGAGTCGCCGGGGGCGTTGATGGAGATGTTGGCTGCGTATCCGGTGATGGCTGTGCCGCATCACATAGGGTATCCGCCCGGACAGCGCGGCGCCAACTGGGACAGCTTCCGCGAGGCGAACAGCCCGCTCGTCGAAGTGTACTCGAAGCATGGCTGCAGCATGTCGGACGAGAGCGCCTACCCGTTCCTGCACACGATGGGGCCGCGAGATTCACGCAGTACCGTGTTCCATGGCTTGCGGCAAGGCAAGCGGTTCGGTTTTGTCGCTTCAACCGATCACCATGCCGGCTACCCCGGGTCGTACGGGGACGGCCGGCTGGCCGTTCTGGCGACGGCCAAGACGCGTACGGCGATATGGGATGCGCTGATGAACCGGCGGGTGTACGCGGTCACCGGCGACAAAATTGTCTGCGGATTCCAGGTGAACGGCGCCGATTTCGGCAGCATTATCCAGGACGCGCCTTTGCGGCGGATCAGTCTGAGCGTGCGGGGCTGCGATCGGTTGGACAAAATTGTCGTGTACAAGAACACACATCCATGGAAAGTGATCTGTGGTGAGGAGTTGGAGATGGCTGTGCAAGACGGCGGTCTCGATGGGGGCGGAATGTTTGGAGCCGATCGATCCGGTGTGGGGACGTATAAGGTGCGCGTCGAGCTGGGCTGGGGCAAACCGGCGGAAGCGTTCGCGTGGCAAGGCCGACTCGCGATCGACGGCGGCAGCATCGTCTCGGCGGAGACGTGCTTCCGCGGCCGCAGTGTTTTGGCGCCTACTCCCGAGATGGGCGACGACGACAATATGAATAAGCTGGATCAGCGGCTGCACAGCTTGTCGGAGGCAGAGGCGGAATGGACGTGCGCCTCGTTCAAAAACCCGACGACGCTTCATCCCGCGACCGCGGCGGTCATCTTCGAGCTTGCGGGGGGAACGGGTACCCGGCTGCGACTTACGATTAACGGACGCGACATTGCGGTTGGACTTGGCGAATTGTTGGAAGGCTCACGCTCGTATCCGATGGGCGACCTGTTGTCTGAGACGGTACTGGTGCACAAGGCGGTGCCGGAGTGCGCCTACACGTTCGCCGGGGAATGGGAGGATCGCGAGCGTTTGAGCGGCAACGACTTCTACCACGCCGAGGTGCGTCAGGTGAACGGCCAATACGCGTGGATCACGCCGGTGTATCTCGACGAGGCTCTTTAGCAGCACGCGAATGGCGAGATAGTTGTGGGTAACCGAAACTAAATACCAGGTACCGGGGCGGGGGGATAGATGAGGTTACCAACACTAAATAGGCGAAACTGGTGCCGGAACGGTGAGATAGTTGCGGAAATCGAAACTTTATGAGGGAAATCCGCACTGAAGCGGCGAAGTAGTAACGGTAACCGAAATACACATCAAACAAATGGAGGCGTTTTACATGGGACTTAAAATTGGGGTATGTGGACTTGGCTCGTTCGGCAAGCAGTTTGTCGAACTGTTTCAGGCGCACCCGCTCGTCGACGAAGTGACGGTGGCCGACTTCCACCAGGATCGGGTGGCGGAGATGGCTAAAACTTACGGGCTGAAGCGCACGTTCAACACACTGGAAGAGATGCTCGACAGCGACTTGGACGCGATCGCCCTCTTCACCCAGCGATGGCTGCATGCACCACAGGCGATCAAGGCGCTGAAAGCGGGCAAACACGTGTATTCCGCCGTGCCGGCTGCGATCACGCTCGAAGAGCTGCAGCAACTCATCGATACGGTCAAAGAGACCGGTCTAACCTACATGTTGGGAGAGACAAGTTACTACCGGCCAGACTCGCTGTATTGCCGAGAGCGTTACGCCAAGGGCGACTTCGGCCGTTTCGTTTACGGCGAGGGCCAGTATTACCATGACATGTCGCACTTCTATATCCCCTACTTGCACAGCAACGGGGACGAGTGGAAGCGGGTGGCAAGCTTTCCGCCGATGCTTTACTCCACCCATTCGGTTGCCCATGTGCTGTCGACCACGTTCCGCCGCATGACCGAAGTGGCCAGCTTCGGGTTTGTGGATGAGCATGAGGACGGCATTTTTAAAAAAGAATTGAGTCAATGGGGCAACGTGTTCAGCAACGAAACCGCGCTGTTCCGTACGTCGGACGGCGGGGCCGCGCGCATCAACGAGTTTCGCCGTTATGGCGGCGGCGAAAGCCGGATGAGCATCCTCGGCACGAAGGCCGGTTACGAAGAGCAGCCGAACTACCATCCGCCGATTCCGCATCATGGCAAGCCGCAAGTGTCTTGCATCTGGAGCGAGCAGGCGGTTACCGGCGACATCCGCACAGAGAGCGGCGAACTGGATTACCTCAAAACGCACTCGGCTGTCCGCACGCACTCCGAAGACGTCAGCTTCATCTGGGATACCCGCGGCCAGGTCATTACGCCCAGAAACATCGGCAGGCTGGGCAAGGAATATATCGGCAAATACCATCTGGGCGTCTCGCCCGTTCATCCCGTGCACCGGCTGCCCGGCGAATTCATCGGCCTGCCTAACGGGCATCTGGGGTCGCACCAGTTCCTGGTATGCGACTTCGTCGAATCGGTAGCGGCCGACAAGCTGCCTCCGTTGAACGTTTGGCTGGCGGCGCGGCTGAACGCGCCCGGCATCGTCGCGCACGAGTCGTCCAAGCGGGGCGGGGAGTTGCTGAAAATTCCCGATTTCGGCAAGCCGCCGGAGAACGCCGCGATGCTGGACAATACGTACAAGCTGTTGGATTGAGGGGAAAAAGAGATGAAAGATCATGCACTGTGGTACGGCTCGGCGGCAATTTCCCCGGAAGGGCCGATCGCTGCCGGAAGCTGCGGAACATGGACGCTGACCTATACGGTCGGACGCTACGGAATGGATAACGGCGGACGCATCCGGGTGCTGTTTCGGTACGCCTGGGACGGCGGGACGCCGCAAACCGTGGATCCGGCGGCCGATAATTACGTGACGGCAACAACAACGAACCCGAATGCGCGCGCGACGGTCAGTTTCCTGCCCAAGGGCGGGCGGCGACCGTGGCTTCCGTGCCTCCAGCTGGAGATCAAGGACGACTCGCTGGCCGAGGGCGACCAGGTGACGGTTGTTTTCGGCGACACGAGCGGCGCCAGCCGTGGACACGTTGCGCAGACATTCGTCGAGTCTGATTTTCGCTGGCTGACCGAGGTGGAATGCTTCGAAACCGGTAGCTGGGTCGAACTGGAGCGGTCGCCTGTTACCCCAATCGTTGCGGCTGCGCCAGCCCGGTTGGTTGCATTGGCACCTTCCGAGGCGTTGACGGGGGAACCTTTCAGCCTGGCGGCCAAGTGTGAGGACGCTTACGGCAATCCGACCTCCCTGTTTGCAGACAAAGTGGAAGTTGCGCTGGAGCGTCTTGCGCCCGGCGGCGTTTACGAGGATGGCGATACAGAGGCCGAAGCTACGTTCGCCGAGGCCGACTGCGGGATCGTGCGATTGGACGGCCTTACCTTGAGTCAACCGGGAACGTATCGGTTCCGATTGGCTGCTGCCGACGGAAGCGTACGCGCAGCCGTCTCCAACCCGATCGCCGTTCTGGAGCAGCCCATATCCGACGGTCTGCGCCATTATTGGGGCGACTTGCACGCTCAATTCAACAACGCGCTCGGCACCGGATCCGTCGAAGAAGGATTCCGTTACGCACGGGACGCGGGTGCCGTAAGCTTCGTCGGGCACCAGCCGAACGACTTCCAGTTCAGCCAAGCCGGCTGGGACGAAATCCGCGAAACGGCCAAGCGGATGCACGAACCAGGCAGATTCATCCCGTTCGTCGGCTACGAGTGGTCGGGGACAACGCCGGCCGGGGGTGACCGTAACGTTCATTTCCTCGGCGACGACGGGGATCTGCATCGCTCCAGTCATTGGCACATCGCCGACAAATCGGATGAGGAGAGCGACCGCTACCCGCTGGACGATTTGTTTCGCGAGTTTGCCGGCCGCAGCGATGTGCTGATCGTGCCGCATATCGGCGGTCGTCGGTGCGACATCACTCGCTATCACGATCCGGAGCTGGAGCCGGCGGTGGAAATTTGTTCCTGTCACGGGCGGTTCGAATGGCTGCTGCATGAGGCGCTTGACAACGGGTATACCGTCGGTGTGATCGGCGGCAGCGACGACCACACCGGACGCCCCGGCGCCGCTTATGCTACCAGCCATTCGTTCGGCACGCGCGGCGGACTGGCCGGCATCTATGCGCGCGAATTGACTCGCGAAGGGATTTTCGCGGCGCTGCGAGACAGGCACACGTATGCCACCACCGGTGAACGGATGCGGTTGCTCGTCACGACAGCGGACGGGCGGCTTATGGGCGACGCTTGGGTGGGCGGTCCGACGCCCAGCATTCGCGTGCAAGCGGCAGGTACCAAACCGCTTGCGAGCATCGACATCATGCGCAATCACGATTTGGCATTCAGCCACTCGTTGTTCGAGGCCAAGCATTTCCGCCGGGATCGCGTACGCTTGGAATGGGGCGGAGCCCGCCTGAAGGGCCGGGGCCGGCACACGGACTGGAGCGGGAAAGCGACGATCGTCGGCGGCACGATCGGGCGGGCGACCGCCTACGCCTTCGATCATCCGAAGCAGGGCATCGCAAGTGTTGACGGGCAGCGGATTGCCTGGACGTCGACCACCTCCGGCGACCACGACGGTGTCATCCTTGACTTGGAGAACGCCGGACCGGGGACGACGATTCATTTTCAAACCGCGTTGATTGATGAAAAGTTCACCCTCGAGCAATTGCAGGAGGGGCCGATTCGGCGCGAGTGCGGAGGCGTCGGCCAGTACGCCTTGTTTGGGCTGCACCCGGTAGTACCAGGGCCGCTGGCGATCGATTTCACTTGGCAAGACCCTGAGCCCCAACCGGGGCGCAATGCCTACTGGGTGCGCGTTGTGCAGGAGGACGGAGAGACTGCGTGGAGCAGTCCGTTGTACTATAAGCCTTGACCTGGCCCGAACCGCGCAGATCGCTCTGATATACCACGAGTTGCGCGAAATGGCGATTAAGCGACACGACGAATGTTCGCCACTAAAGCCCCTTGAGCTGGCTGTGGGCTTGCGCCAACTTTCCTCTAAACTAAACCGGCGCTGTTTGCTAT
>JAJFMO010000494.1 GCA_020697475.1 Paenibacillaceae bacterium
GGATATCATCACGCGATTCCTCGTGACCCAAACTCTGTCTAGTGACTCGCCGTCTTGTCAAGATACTCCCCAAGAAACTCCTGCACGTCGACGATTTGCTTCGTCATGCCGCTCTGAATCGCTGCAAACTGCAAGCCGGTGCTCTGGATGCTGTCGTCGATCGTGTTAGCCGGCTTCGGCCCTCCCTGCACCCATTCCATAAATTCCTTGATGATCAACTGGTGGCTCCAGCAGTCTCCTTCAAGCAGTGGCACGGGACGGTTAATTTTCCCCGACGGATTGAGATCGCTGCGAAGCTTGATTTCCCGATGGTTCAGCTCAAGCGTGGCCAACTCGCATTCCGCCCGGAAGTAGTCCTGAGTCCAGCCGTTCAGCGTGGCGGCATTCGTCTTGGAGCCTTCGAAGAAGGCGCGGGCCCCGTTCTCCATTTCCATCTGAATCAAAGCCGTCGCGTGTTCCTTAAACGGTGCCCAATCCGGATTCCAGGACTGAGTATAAACCGTCTTGGCGTTGGCGCCGGTCAATGAGCGAATGATATCGAAGTGATGAATGACCGAAGAGATCAAAAAGTTGTGATGCGCATATTCCTTCGGGTTATTAACCGCAGCCCGGTTGTTCGTGGTAAACCGTCCGATCAGGTAGTGAAGTTTGCCGTAATCGCCGGATTTGATCAGAGCCTCCAGCGTTTTTTTGTCTTGATCGTAACGGTGGCTCATGCTGATTGACATCTTTTTTCCAGACTGCTTGACTTTATGGTACACCCTGCAGCTGGACTCCATGTCCTCGGCAATCGGCTTTTCCATCAGAATATGGCAATTGAATTCCAAGGCCAGATCTACTGCATATTCATGGGCAAACGGCGGAATGACGATGGTAACGAAATCGCACGGATGCTCTTGGAGTGCCTGACGGAGATCCGTATAGATCCTTTGCGGGTCGAATTGGAGCGCATCCATCACGTTCTTATGGGCTTCCGGATTAATATCCACGGCGGCGACAAGCTCTGCAGCCTGCAACCGGTTGACGACATACGGCAGCACATTCTTGCACCAGTGCGCCCCGAAGCCTCCGGTACCGACATGGATAAATTTCAGTTTGCGCGTCATGAAAGTTTCTCCGATCTGGTTAGATTGTTAGTCCGGGAGGCAAACCGGCAATTATCTGAATAGATTGCAGTTTTTCTTACATTCCGGTTATTCACAGTGTTCTTCGTATTCGAGATAATACGTAACGAAAGCTCATCATGAAAGGAGAACACCCTTGACAACACAGTCTTATCAAAAATTGCGTATCGCCGTCGTCGGTCTACGTTTCGGAGGCGCTTTTGCCCCAATCTATCATGCTCATCCGGACGTCGAGTATGTCGCCATCTGCGATTCGGATCGGCAGAGACTTAACCGCTACGGCGACAAGTTCGGATTCGAGCGAAGATATACCGACCTTGCGGATATTTTGCGTTCCGACGAATACGATGCAGTGCACCTGGTTACGCCGATTCACCTTCATGCCCGGCAAACGCTGGATGTGCTTCATGCCGGCAAGCATTGCGCCAGTACCGTGCCGATGGCTGTGTCGCTTGAGGACCTGAGACAGATTGTACTGGCTGAGAAACAAAGCAAACGAAATTATATGATGATGGAAACGGCTGTCTATACCTATCCGTTCCTGCTGGCCAAGCAGATGCATGCGAACGGCGAATTCGGGCGGATTCAGTTTCTTCGCGGCGCGCACTATCAAGATATGGACAATTGGCCCGACTATTGGATGGGACTACCCCCGATGCATTATGCGACTCATGCGATTTCCCCTTTGCTCGCCATTGCCGGTACCCGGGCCGTGAAAGTGCACTGCTTCGGCTCCGGAGTGATGAACGATTCGCATATCGGGCAATACGGCAATCCGTATCCGGTCGAGACAGCGATCTTTCAGCTGGAGCAACCTAACTTGAGCGCCGAGGTCACCCGAACCTTGTTTGAAACCGCACGTGGATATATGGAAAACTTCAACATTTACGGTGACAAAAGCTCAATCGAGTGGCAAATGGAGCATGACCCGCAAGTGCTGTTTCGGATGGGGCCGAAACAACCGGGCAAACCGAGACCGATGGCTGTCGAACGGATCACCGCCCCGCCGCGTCCCGACCTGTTGCCGGCAGAGCTTGCCCGATATATTACGCACCAGGTGGAACCGGACCCGAATAACCCGCATCAGTCTGTGCTGCAAGGCAACGGTCACCACGGTTCTCACCCGCATCTGGTGCACGAATTTGTTCGCAGCATCGTCGAACAACGCAAGCCGGCCATCGACGCCGTGACCGCAGCCAATTGGACAGCCGCAGGAATTTGTGCGCACGAATCCGCCATGAACGGCGGGAAAGAAGTGATCATCCCTTCTTTCGAATGATTTGCAAATTCGACTCGTTGCGATATACATTGCGGATGTAAACGGAGGGCGACTCTCCCATCAACTTCTTGAATACTCGGCTGAAGTAATACGGGCATTTGAACCCGATCTTGTCGCTGACCTCCGAAACGTTCAGAGAAGTATTCTTGAGCAACTCCGCTGCATGATAAATACGCAGCTTCTCGTGGTACTTAAATATGCTCGTGCCGACGCGGTTCCTGAAGATCGTGCTGATATAGTGATAATTCATCCGGAACCGTTCGGCTATTTGCTCGGTCGCCAGCTCTTCGGCACAATGCTTTTCCAAATAACGGATCAGTTTTTGAACCAGGGCATCGGTTTTACCCCCTGCTGATCGCGTATTCATGGAAGCGCGAAGAACGTCAAGGAAAATATCCATAGCGCCCAAGCTAACTTGGAAATGATGATAATACCGGGACGAGGTATACATTTCGTACAACTCTTTAATTTTTCGATTCATAAAAGGGATGTTATGGATTTGCGCCAGCTTCGGAAGTTCCAGCGTCAAGTCGTAATGCCCCGGCAGGAATACTTGATAGGAAGGAGAAGGAACCCAGTCCCCCAAGTCCCCCTTCTTCGTTTCCCCGTCGTCTTGGGCCGGGATCGTGTCGTAGAAATGAATCCAAAAAGTCAAGGTCCCGGGAAGAGTACCGGCGCCGCCCCAATGACGAATTCCACGTTTCAGGAAGAAGACATCGCCTTCTTGTAAAATATATTCCTGCCCGTCCTCGATCACTTGCATCCGACCTTGGAGAACATAGATGAAAACGTGGTAGTCGGTCAAGCGGTCGGGGTGGATCCACCCCTTCCGGGCCAAAGTATAGCCGATGTTCCGTACAAGCGGATAACCGTTGCCCCGAATCCTGACTTCGTTCATCGATTATTCGCCAACAGTCTGCCGGTCCGGCGCAGAATAGACGATGATCATCCGGCATGGCTCCCAGCTGGTCGTTGTTGCGTTGTGCGGCACCCCGCGCGGAATCCGCAACATCATCCCCGGTTCCAAGTGAAACGATTCGTCCCCCAAAGTGTGATCGCATTCGCCGGACAGTACGAAGATACGATATTTTGTCCGCAAAGCCACTGAATCTTTCCCCAATCCATATCCAAGACGTGTTCTTGTTTCCGCAAATCAGTAATTGTAGCCATAATGATGAACCTCCTATTGAAATTTCACACGTGTTTATTATAGTTCAACATGGTTGAATGTCAATGATGTTCAATGTCAATTAAGAGGTACGGTTAAGCATTATTTTTTGGCCGCTTCAACCGCCTGGGTGGCTTCTTCCTGAATTTTGCGCAATACGGTGACCGGGTCCTCATTGGAACTGAGATACGTTTTAAAGTGCTTGTTGATAATCGGTCGGATCAGCACGTCGTTCGGATTAAAGGGATGAGTATCCAGCAGCTTGACGCTGAAAATCGCCTTCAAATTTTTCTCCTTCAGCACGGGGAACGCCTGACCGAACACCTGTTGTGTCTGTTGCAGCTTGATGACCGGCAAAGTCGCC
>JAJFMO010000038.1 GCA_020697475.1 Paenibacillaceae bacterium
GATCATGTGGGGACTCTCTTCCATCCTTGCGCCTATGCTGGGGGCGTTCTTCGTGGAATATTCGACTTGGCGCTGGATTTTCTACGTCAATGTGCCGGTGTGCATTATCGCGCTGTTGATGCTGTTGCCTTACAAAGATATTTATGCAGCGAAACGGGCTTCCATCGATTACCTCGGTTCGATCTGGTTCGCGCTTGCCATCAGCTTGCTGCTGACGACGACGGTCGCCAAGGGGCAAATTTGGATCTATGCGCTGGCAGGACTCGTTTTCCTTGTTTTGTTCATTGTTCACGAAAAAAATCACAGGTCGCCGATGTTACCATTCTCCATCTTCAACAGCAAAGCGATCACGTGGATGACGATCAATTCGTTCCTGGCTTGTGCGGCGCTGTTCGGTACGTCGAGCTATATTCCGATGTATATGCAACAGGAAGGCTACTCGCTGTTCTTAAGCGGTGTGGTGCTGCTCAGCACGGCCATCGGCTGGATGGGCGTTTCCTCCAAGGCGGGAGGCTGGATCATCCGATACGGATATCGGCCGCTCTTGTTGATCGGCAACGCGATCCTGGTGGTGACCGGGCTGCTGCTCGCGAACTTGCCGCATTCCTACCTGTTCGCCTATACGTTCGTGACCATGCTGCTGCAAGGCGCCGCATACGGTTTGATCTTCACGGTGTCGATCATCGGAGCGCAGCAATTGGTCGCAGCCGACCGCAAAGGTGTCTCCACTTCGCTGCAGATGTTCTCGCGCAATATCGGGACGGCTATCGGGGTGACGGTGATGGGGGCAATTCTGACCGGGGCAGCCGATTTATCTACAGGCATCCATCATCTGTTCTTATATGGATTTATTGCTAGCTTGGTCGCCTTGGTAAGCTCATTCTTCATCGTGGTGCGGCAAGGCGAAGAAGAGGCGCATTCAACCGTCCAAAGGGCGGCAGCCGAAGGTCAATGATGGGTCAAAGTTCCGGGGCCCCCGCAAAGTACCTGAATCAGCCCCGGAGCTAAGCTCCACTTTGTGGGGTGATGTTATAACATTTTCCTATTAAACTTATAGTTATTATATCTTTCACCAATTAAGCCCCCGATGCTATAATGAAACAAGTTATAAGACGAACCAGTTCCATGCGAGAGGTGAGGAGAAGTATGGCCAAGAAAACGATGTTCGAGAAAATTTGGGACAATCACGTGATTTACGAGGAAGCGGGCAAGCCGAGCGTTATCTACATCGACTTGCATCTCGTCCATGAGGTGACGTCTCCGCAAGCGTTTGAGGGATTGAGGCTGTCCGGCCGCAAGGTACGGCGCCCTGACTTGACGTTCGCGACGATGGATCACAACGTTCCGACGAAAGATCGGTTCAACATTGCCGACCCGATCTCCAAGCAGCAAATCGATACGTTGGCGCAAAACTGTAAAGATTTCGACGTTACCCTGTTTGATCTGAACCATGTCGATCAAGGGGTTGTGCACGTGATGGGTCCCGAAGTCGGGCTGACTCATCCGGGCAAAACGATCGTATGCGGCGACAGCCACACGTCGACGCACGGGGCGTTCGGCGCACTGGCGTTCGGGATCGGCACGAGCGAAGTGGAGCACGTGCTCGCAACGCAATGCTTGCAGCAATCGAAGGCGAAGACGCTGGAAGTGCGGATTAACGGCAAATTGAAGCCGGGCATCACGGCCAAAGACTTGATTCTTGGCATTATTGCCAAGTACGGTACGGACTTCGCTACCGGTTATGTCATTGAGTACACTGGGGAAGCGATTCGCGGATTGTCGATGGAAGAGCGGATGACGGTGTGCAACATGTCGATCGAAGCCGGCGCGCGGGCAGGATTGATCGCTCCGGACGAGACGACGTTCGAATATTTGCGCGGACGCGATTATGTGCCGCAAGGCGCGGCGTTCGACGCGGCGGTGGCTGAATGGAAGAAACTCACGACCGACGAAGGCGCGACGTACGACTGGGTTGTCGAGTTCGACGCGGCGGCGTTAATTCCGCAAGTGACCTGGGGCACGAGCCCGGGAATGGGCACCGACATTACAGCGAAGGTGCCGAATCCTGTCGATTTCACCTCGGAGAATGAGCGCAAAGCAGCAGAAAAGGCGCTGGAATACATGGGCTTGACCCCGGGCACACCGATGACCGAGCTCAAGATCGACCGCGTATTTATCGGCTCCTGCACGAACGGCAGAATCGAAGATTTGCGGGCGGCGGCGGCGGTGGCCAGAGGCTACAAGGTTGCTACCCACGTCGAAGCGATCGTCGTTCCCGGTTCCGGTCGAGTGAAGCTGCAGGCCGAGAAGGAAGGTCTGGACAAGGTGTTCTCCGAGGCGGGCTTTGAATGGCGCGATGCCGGATGCAGTATGTGCCTAGCGATGAACCCTGACGTCTTGAGCCCTGGCGAGCGCTGTGCATCGACGTCCAACCGCAACTTTGAAGGTCGCCAAGGGCGCGACGGGCGTACGCATCTGGTGTCGCCTGCGATGGCGGCGGCGGCAGCGATTGCCGGTCATTTCGTCGACGTGCGCGATTGGAAATTCCGCGTGGAATCCGAAGTCACGGCTTAAATTTTCCTATACGAGGAGTGAGTGTCATGGAACCTTTTGTACGGCATACCGGCTTGGCCGCTCCGGTCGATCGGGTCAATGTAGATACGGATGCGATCATCCCCAAGCAATTTTTGAAGCGCATCGAGCGCACCGGCTTCGGCCAGTTTCTGTTTTTCGAATGGCGGTTCGATCAAGCCGGCAATGTGAATCCTAACTTTGATCTGAACAAACCGCGCTATCAAGGTGCTTCCGTCTTGCTGTCGCGCGTCAACTTCGGCTGCGGGTCGTCCCGCGAGCATGCGCCATGGGCCATCCAGGATTACGGCTTTCAGGTGATTATCGCCCCTTCGTACGCCGACATTTTTTACAACAACTGCTTTAAGAACGGGATTCTGCCGATCAAGCTGTCGGAGGAGCAAGTCGAAGATCTGTTCCAACGGACGTACAAGAACGAAGGCTACAAGCTGACGGTCGATCTGGAGCAAAAGAAAATTACCGACGGATCGGGCCTGTCGATTGATTTCGACCTCGACGAGCATCGCCGCCAGTTCCTGCTTCAGGGGCTCGACGATATCGGGCTGACGCTCAAGCATGACGACGCGATCAGCAAGTACGAGAAAGCGCACGAGCAGCGGTTGGCTTATACGCACTGAGTGAGATAAACAAGTAAAAACCCGCAAATCTTCTCCTTAGAGAGGGTTTGCGGGTTTTTGGTATGTTCTGGAACAGAGAGATCAGGTTGCGACTACCTTGCGGACGTCCGCCTCCAACTTGAACAATCGATCGTTCAAAACTTCGATACGGCTATCCTGATTAGTGCCCATGGCAGCGATTTCATTGATTTTCTGTTCAATGAGTTTCAGCAACATTAAGACGTCTTCGACCTGCGAACTTTCGATACGGTCTATCTTATGCTCGATACTTTCCAACCTCTGCTCAAGGCCGTCAAACTTCCGTTCTAGACTGTCGAATTTCTGCTCTAGACCGTCGAATTTCTGCTCCAAACCGTCGAACCTCTGCTCCAGACCGTCGAGCCTCTTTCCAATATCGCCGAGCTCCTCCCTCAGCACTTCCCGCAGCATTTGTTTCATGACTTCCATATAATAACTCCGTCCATAAGTTGGTGTATACTTACATTTGCTTGTCTAATTCTATTATAACTTGAGGGCGAAGTAAATAAAAACATATATTCTATCTATTCACTAGTCTAAACCATTTCACTTCCGATCCACATCCGCCAAAGCTTTGGCGATCTCATCGTTCGTCTCGCGAATGACTGTGTTGATGTCGGTGCCGGTGTACATCTCCACGGAATGATTGAACACGATCGGATTGGCGATATCGTCGTACTCGCTCAGCACCCTCCATCCCGGCTTCAGCGCATAGGATGCTTTAATATTTTTCCCTTTGACATAGGGCAAATCGGCAGCGAACGCCTTCAACACATTGAGGCTGGTCAGCGTCGTTACTTTCCCCGCCCGGCTTCGCATCGTCTGCACCTCGTCGGACAGTACGGACTCCACCACCCTGAACGCTTCATCCGGATGCTTCGAATTCGCGGAAATCATTAGCGGCCGGCCGCCGGCGACTCCAAACGTACCCTTATGGTCGGGATACTGCGGATACGTCACCATATCCCAATTCATATCCGTATCCTTGAACCGGCTGATCATATTTGTCGTCGCGATCATCGCCACCGTTTTATCCTTGAAGAACGGGTCTTTGTCGAACTTCTTCACCTTGGCCGGAGCGTTCCCGGGGATGGCAATGATCTTCTGCAGCAACTCGTATGCAGGCTTCCAATGCTCAATCAGTGACTTATTCGTCTTCGGATCGATAAAACCGTAACCTAGCGGAGACGCGAGGCGGATGATATTTTCCGGTTCCAGGCCGCGATACTGGATGCCATCTACTGTGCGGGTCACTTTGCGCGTCAAGTCGACGACTTGATCCCACATCATATTGTCTTTCGGATAAGACATGCCGAACTTGTCGAACAAGTCTTTGTTGTAATACAGCGCCGTAAAATTGGCCACAAAAGGCACTCCATACAACTCTCCCTTATCGCTGTACGTCTTCATCTCCTGGATGATTGCCGGGTCGATCCGTTTCATGTCGAACTTGTACTTTTTCACCAGCGGCGTCATGTCCTTGAACACCCCGAGCTGCTGGAATTCGTACAAATTGAGCACTGAGGCGATCATGATGTCAGGGATGTCTCCGGTGGCGACCTGCTCGGTAATCGTCGGGTGGCCGCTGTTCTTCGTAATCAGTTTCAGGGAAATATTCGGGTATTTCGCCTTTACAGGCTTCACAAACTCCTCGTCGAAATTGTCCGCCGTCTCCGGGAAATTAGAGAAGATCGTCAGTTCGACAGGATCATTCTTGACGGTTGTTTGCTCTTTAGCCGCTCCCGCACTTGGTTTGCCATCTCCTTTCGTCGTTGCGGTTGCCTGATTGCCCCCCGTCCCACATGCTGCAAGAGTCAAGCTAAACATCAAACAACAAGCCAATAGTACGATAAAGCGCTTTCCAAACACTAAGCATCGTTCCTTCCCTATGAGGATTTACATAGGTCTCCCTCGCTCTTCTCTGAATTTAAAAGTTGACTGCTCTCTATCTATAAATATAACTTATCACCTCATAAATTATATTTCAAGGAAAGATTGAATGTGCCAAAAAAAAGAAGCGCTGAGCGCTCCGAGTTTTCAAGTGTGCTGGACACTTCAACAGAATGGGGATAGACAATGTTTTTCGAATGAACTATCCCCGTTGGTTGCTGCATTAACGGCCATAGGTTCAGCTTAGAATGCTGAGAACGATGAAGTAATGGAGCGAGCGGCGACGCAACAATGACGCAACGGTGGCGACGCCCCGGCTATACGCCCCAGCGGGTACCGACGCCGCCGACCAAGGCGGCGAGTACCGCGAAGTCGCGGTCGAGCACGATCAGGTCGGCGTCCATGCCGGCGCGCAAAGCGCCCTTGCGGTCGGCCAGCCCGAGCAGGCGGGCCGGCGTGGCCGACGCCATCTGCCACACCTCGGTGAGCGGCACGCCGAGGTCGTACATGCGCTTGGCGCCGCGGTTCATTGTCAGGCTGCTGCCGGCCAAACCGCCGCTTTCCTTCAGCCGCACCGAGCCGTTCTCGACGATGACCTCGCGCTTGCTCGTGTCGCCGCGATAGACGCCGTCAGGCAAGCCGCAGTAAGCGACAGCGTCGGTGATGAGCGCGACGGACGAAGCCCCCTTGACGCGATAGACGAGCTCGAGCACCTGCGGATGCACGTGAATGCCGTCGCAGATCAGTTCGACCGTCAATTCGTCGCGCAGCAGCCCGCTGCCGAACACGCCCGGTTCGCGGTGATGCAAACCGCGCATACCGTTGCCGAAGTGGGTGCAGTGCGATACCCCCCACTCGATTCCGCGCAGCATTTCCTCATAGACCGCATCGGTATGCCCCGCTGAAATCAACGTTCCACCTCTGCCGTGGATATAGCGGATAACTGCCTCCGCACCAGGCAGTTCCGGCGCGATCGTGATCATCTTGATCGGGGCCAGCTTCTCCCAGCCTTTGTACTCGTCGAGATCCGGATTACGCAGCCATTCCGGATTTTGCGCACCGGCTTGCTTCGGATTCAAGTACGGGCCTTCGACGTGTGCACCCAGCAGATTCGAGCCTAACGCCTCGCCGTCCGCACCACCCTCCGAAGACGCTCCGCCTTCGGCACCGGCCGAAGCCACGCGAATTACCGGCGACTCCTGCCGCAACCGCTCCAGTTGCTCCGCTTGCTCGCGCATCTTGTCCGCGACAGCGACGAGCGACGAGCTAATCTTATCGCCCGGCCCAGTCGACGTCGTGCCTAGCAACGAAGTCGTGCCGTTGCGGAAATGATGGCGCAGAATCCCGTCCATCTTCTCCGGCGCGCCCATAAAGCTCGTACCGACCGCTCCGTGAATATGGATGTCGATGAATCCAGGAGCGATGAGCGCATCCCCCGCATCTATATCGATGGCGCCGGCATAGCCCGCTCTCTCGCGCACTTCTTGAATCGTCCCGTCGGCTACTTCCACGACACCGGCCTCAATCACACCTTCCGGTGTCAATAGCCGGCCAGCCAGAGTGATTTTACCCGATTTCCCCATTCCTTGTGCCATCTCCTTACTCCTCTAGTGCCTTACCCGATGCTCTGCCTGTTGCTCTGCCTGTTGCTCTGCCTGACGCACTGTCAAAAGCCTTGTCCGACGCCCCGCCGGACGGCTTGCCGAACAGATGCGGTACCGGATCAAAATCGCCGCCGAACCGCTCCCATTCCTTCACAAACTTGCGGATATAGGCGGAATCGTTGAATACTTCCGTCAGTTTCTTGCCATGATTGCCTTCCGCCGAGATCGCATACTCGCACTCGGCGACAAACCTTTCCGCCCGTTCGCGAGGCCCACGCTCGTCCATCAAATGAAACTGCGTATTGCCATGCATCGCCGGAGATCTCCGCCCGCCTTCCAACACAGCGAACCGGCCGTCCCGCACGAGCCCTTCCGGCCCCCACTGGCTCTCAGAGGCAAGCGCCCTCGTTTTCAAATCGTCGTACACATCGCGAGGCAGCCGATCCGTCCCGATCAAATTGACCAGCTCTTGCGGATCGTTCGCCATATCGTAAAATTCCTCGACGCCGCCATTGTAATAGTACACATACTTATACTCATGATTCCGGCACATAATATAGCGGCTCGTGCCCATCCCCGTACTGTTGATCTGGTAATCGCGGCTGCGGCGAGGCTGTCCGGCCAACACCGAATCGCCTGCGAGCTCATACTTCGTTCCCTTATATTGAAGACCGCACACATCCAAACACGTCGGCAAAATATCCATCAAATCGACGAACGCCTCCGATTTCACGCCCTTCTCCACTCTGTCCGGATAGCGCACGATGAACGGAACCCGCGACGCCCCGTCGTAAGGCAGCGATTTCTGATGCATCCCTCGGTCGTACAGCATTTCTCCATGGTCGGAGGTAAAAATAATGAGTGTATCATCCAGCTTGCCGGATTCCTGCAAGTAATCGAGAATGCGTCCCAGATGGTGATCGACATGGGTCACACAGCTGTAATAAGCTTCGCGGGCGCTGCGAATCTCTTCGGGTGTATCATCGTCGCCATGCGCCTCGCTTATCGGCTCAACGAACGGAAACTTGCGCGTAATCGGCGCAGGCGTCGGGATGTCACGATCTTTATACAGCCCCTGGAACTCGACCGGCGTCGCCCACGGCGGGTGAGGGTGAATCCACGAGGAGAACAGGAAGAACGGCTCGTCCCTATTGTGCTCAAGCCATGCGATCGACCGGTCGGCCACCCACTTGTTCGGATGATGCTCCTCGTCCATCTGAGACGTTTGCGGAGTATGGTACAGGTTGGCGCGTACTCCGTGAATATTTTGAATATCCTCCAAGCCCTCTTCTTTCAAAAAGGTCGCATACTGATCGTCCTGCCGCCGCCGCGGAATTTCTTCCATCTGAATCAGTTCGCTGTACCCGTGATGCATGCGGGGCGGTTGAAAATGCATCTTGCCGACCGCCGCCGTACGGTATCCGTTCTCGCTGAAGATGCGAGCGATCGTCGGCAAGCTGTAATCTTTGATCGGCTGGTCGCGATGGTTGGAGAAATAACCGTGCGCCCGCCCTGGCAACCCGGTTAATAAATCGTGGCGGGCCGCCATGCATACCGGGTTAGATGTATAAGCGTGCGTGAACAAGCATCCTTCGGCAGCGAGCCGATCGAGATTCGGCGTGATCATGTGCGGATTACCTGCGGCTTGAATTGTGTCGTAACGCTGTTGGTCGGTAAACAAAATGAGTACATTCGGTCGTTTGGTAGGCATGAAATTTCCCCATCTCCTTCTCCGGTCTGATGTTCCCATTTTCCATTATAGCATCGCGAAAATGTTGTACAACAAACAAAATTCTATGTCGCTCATACTTTATTTGGCCGTTTGAGACCGTTGCACCTGTTGAGCCGGTTTACCCACCAGCACGCCCGGGCCTCCCATGCCGACATAAATCACACCGTCGGGACCTACGGCGATGCAATTCGGAAACCCGCCGTTTGCCTGATAAAACGCGTCCCCGGCAGACCTCAGCCCGTCCTTGGCGGAATACACGAACAGATCAGCCGTCGGCTGCACCGAAGGGTTGCCCTTATTGGTCGCCATGCCGGCCATGTACAGTTGTCCGCCGCCGAAGGCGATCGGACCAGCCGCGGAGAATGGCGGCAATTGTATCCGTTTCGGCTCATGAAAATCGGAGCGGCTCGCTTCGCTTTGCACGAATAGCCCTTTATCGTTGGAAATATATAACGTATCGGTCGCCGCATCCAGCGCGATATAGCCGGTTTCGTTGCGGTTGATCTCCTTCGTTGCGGCGCGATACACTTGGGTCCACGTCTGCCCGTCGTCTCCGCTACGCCATACCCCGGTCTCTCGGTCATAGGCGTATGCGAACGGCTTATTTGAGTCGAACACAATGGGCACAGTCTTATTCTCGGCACGTGCGGCAATCGACGAGTTGACGAGCGACCATTGGCCGCCTTTCTTCAAATACATCCCTTTGCCTTCAACAGCGGCAAGCAGCAACCGATCGTTGCCTGACGTCTTCGCCGCCAGTCCAATAATCCGCTGGCCGTTAAAGCCTTTGGCCCCGTGTTCCAGGTCCAGATTCTCAGAGATCCAAGCTCCGTTCACCGGATCGGTAGTGGAGTATAATGCACCGTTTTTATTCGCATCCCGATTGCCGACGCCGAGGTAAATCGTGCTGGGGTTTTTTGCCGCATCGACGGCCATCGACAGCCCGCTGACGCTTTTCTGATCGACACCTTGCAAATTTTGCAGCACGTTGTCCAGTTTATTGTCCGAGACGAGCAGCTTCCAGTCCGTATCGACCACAAAAACGCGGTCGGTATGCGGGTCAACCTCAACGTTATGATTGATCGTCACGTTCATATGACGTACGGAAGGCTGCCAGCTCAACCCTTTGTCCGCGGATTTCCATACCCCTGCCCGACCTGCAATGTACATCGTGCGATCCGGCGTATCGGAAATTTCGATGTCTGCAGCGACGTAGGTGTTGCCGTTCATCAGCCCGCCTTTGTTAATCGGAGTGTACCACCACGGTTCGCCCCCAACGAGCTTGTCGGGGTTCTCTTCTACAGGGTTCCATGTTGCACCGCCGTCTGTGGAACGAAGCACCGACTTGTTGCCTTCCGGATGGTCGCTCGTGCCGACGAGCACGACCAGCTTGCCGGACTCATCCATATACCCGTTCACCGATTCATAGATCGTTGTATTTGTACTCAACAGCTCCGTCCATTTCGCCCCATGTTCTTCGACGCGATACACTTTCCCGGTGCCATTGGCGTCCGAACCGACGATTATTAACTGCTGCGGAGTCAGAAATTTCATTTCTTCCATGTGAAGCGCCTCAGAGGCGGGAGAATCCGTCATTTTGGCAAAATGTTCACCTGAACCCGACGCGACACCGGTCCCCTTGAACACCCCGGTCTTATCACTGCTCTTCCCATTATAAGCGGCGGCGTAAAGCAGGTTGTCGTCCGTCGGATCGATTGCAAGCGAACGGATGAACAACCCTTTCATCCCGATGTTGACGCAAGGCGTTTTGCCATCCAGGCTACAGCGGAATACTCCGTCTTTGAACGTGCCCGCATACAAAGCCGTCTTGTGCGAGTCAAATGCGAGCAGGTTGCCTGTGGAGCGAGGATGCGGTGCATCAGGCAGCTCGGCATTTTTGTTATTCCCTCCGGAAAATTTTGTCAATGCCGAAAAGACGGTCCACGTCACGCCTGCGTCCGTCGATCTGTACAATCCACCGTCAAATCCGTTTTGTCCGCCGACTGCTGCGAATACCGTCTGTTTGTCCAGAAACACAAGCGCAGCAATATGGCGGGCTCCGGCTGCTTCTAAACCTTTGTTGGACAGTTGCCATGTCGCCCCGCCGTCTTTGGACAAATGAATGCCCGCTACATCCGCTCCGGACAGCACATAATTGGGGTTGCCGGGTTGGATGGCGACGACGTTCTGAAAGCCTGCGCCGTCGAGGCCGCTCGGCATGAACGTGTATGAGAGCTTCGGCAACGAGGTGCCGGTTTGTTGGTCGGTTTGTTGGTCGGTTTGTTTGTCTGGTTGTTTTGGGTCGGATTTTCCAGTGTCACCAGATTGGCTGGATGTGTCACCGGGTGAGGCGTCCTTCGGAGTTGATGATTCGTTACAGGCGGATGTGACAACGATCAGAATAAGCAGTATTAGGAAACTTGAGGTACGAAATCGCTTCAATAATATCACCTGCTGTATTAGTTGGAGTTGGATCGACCACTCTCGTTCGTTAGTGGGAGGCAGAACGAAGCTGATGGAACTGAGGAACGTTATTCAGCAACATTCGTCCGAACACACTCTCCCTAGAGTTTATGATGTGCGGTTAATCGTCGTTCGGCTTACGGCGGCGCAAACGTTCAAATTCCTCCATCAAACGGCCAACTTCCTCTGGCGTACCCGAGTTCTCCTGTTTGAAGCGAAGCAGCCGTTCTCGAATTTGTTCAGCCATCGCGATGCTCTCCGCCTCTTCTGCTTCGCCTGCCGGATCGAACCAGACGTAATAACCAACTGGACCGTTGCGCAGGAACGCATGCTTCCAGTTCTCTGGGTACGTGTACCCTTGTTCGCCGAACAAGATACCGAGTACGTCGCCGCTCTCGATCGGAAGCAAGTAGTGGAACGACTCTTCCGCCGAGTCCGGTGAAGTAAAGCTGCGGTGCAAATAGGCATAGTGCAAATAATGCTCGCCGGTGACGCGATCTTTCATCACGCTGTAACTTGACAGCCGATCCTGTTGCAGTTCTTTGACGGTTTCCATCCGTTCCTGCACCGAATCGGCTTCGATTTGCTTAACGTATTTAAGAGAGTCGGGTGAGAACGCCATGATGCACGGTTCCCCTTTCCAACTGGATGCGCGAGGAAAATAGCTTTAGCTATTCGTCGCGCTTCCTCAATATTCTTGCTTCAGCTTCTCAAGCTCTTCCAGCGAACGCTGTCCCCATTGCGAGAGCTTGCGGGACATCGTCATCTCCGCCTCCAGTGCCGCCAACAACGATTCACGGTAATCCGGCACTTCACCGTTATAGGCGAACAGAGAATATTGCGGCATAAGCGCGATTTCCTGATAGCTTAACGCCTTGCGCTGCAGAAACATGACGCCGTCCACCTCGTAAGGATGGTGCAGGTCGCCTTGCGCTGGGTGCTTCAGCACGGCCAGCACTTTGACCGCCGTCTTGCTGCGCGTCATCTCGACGATTTCGCCGATATATTCGCCTGATTTATAGGACGCCTTAACCAAATCGCCTGTCTTATAAGTATTATCAGACATCGCATATCACTCCTTAAGCATACAACGCTTCGCGCTGCCGCTGGACGTCGGGGTCAACCAAATACTCATCGTACGACATCACCTTGTCGATCAGCCCGTTCGGGGTGATCTCGATGATCCGGTTGGCCGTCGTCTGAATGAACTGGTGGTCGTGCGAGACGAACAGTATCGTGCCGTCAAAATCGATCAGCCCGTTGTTCAGCGCCGTAATCGACTCCAGATCAAGGTGGTTCGTCGGTTCGTCAAGGATGAGCACGTTCGGTCCGCTCAGCATCATCTTCGACAGCATGCAGCGCACGCGCTCGCCCCCCGACAAGACGGTCGCCTTCTTCAGCGCTTCGTCTCCGGAGAACAACATCCGACCGAGAAAGCCGCGGACGAAGTTTTCATCTTGATCTTTCGAGTATTGCCGCATCCAGTCGACCAAATTCAAATCCACGTTTTCAA
>JAJFMO010000495.1 GCA_020697475.1 Paenibacillaceae bacterium
CTGGAATCGGCATGCCCTGATCTTCTTCGATCAGGGCATCGGTATCCCGCAGCTGCCAGCCGGCCAGTTGGCCGACCAAAAGCCGGCCGACCGTCGTTTTCCCCGTTCCGGGGAAGCCGACCAGCACAATGTTTTCATTTTTCCGAGCAATAGGATTTATTCCATCCATTGAAAATGGAACGTTCCTTCCTTGTCTACCCGCTTGAACGTATGAGCTCCGAAGTAGTCGCGTTGCGCCTGGAGTAGGTTGGCCGGCAAGCGAGCCGTGCGATAGCTGTCATAGTAGGACAAAGCGGTCGAAAATGCCGGTACCGGAACGCCTGCTGCGACGGCCGTGGCAATTACTTCGCGCCAAGCTTGCTGATATCCTTCGACGATTTCTTTGAAATACGGGTCGAGCAGCAGATTCTTCACGTTCGCGTCGCGATCATAGGCGTCCTTAATGTTGTGCAGGAACTGGGCGCGAATGATGCAGCCGCCGCGGAAAATCATCGCGATGTTGCCGTAGTTCAAGTTCCAGTTGTATTCTTCGGAAGCGGCTCGCATCTGGGCGAAGCCCTGCGCGTAGGAGCAAATTTTGCTGGCGTACAACGCCTTGCGGACCGATTCAATGAACTGCTTGCGATCGCCGGCGAACGGCTTCGCTTGCGGCCCTCTCAGCTGCGTGCTGGCAGCAACCCTCTCTTCCTTCAGTGCAGAAATAAAGCGGGCGAATACCGATTCGGTGATGATCGACAGCGGAACGCCGAGATCGAGAGCGCTCTGGCTTGTCCACTTGCCGGTCCCCTTCTGCCCCGCCGAGTCGAGGATCACATCGACCATCGGCTTGCCGGTTTCCGGATCATTTTTCGCAAAAATATCTGCCGTAATCTCGATCAAATAGCTGTTCAGCTCGCCTTGGTTCCACTCCGTGAAGATGTCGTGGAATTCCTTGGCGCTGACGCCCAGCACGTCCTTCAACAGATGGTACGCTTCGCAGATGAGCTGCATGTCGCCGTACTCGATACCGTTGTGCACCATCTTCACATAGTGGCCGGCTCCGTCCGGTCCGATGTACGTGCAGCAAGCATCGCCGCCGACTTTGGCGGAAATCGCCGTCAAGATCGGCTCGACCAGACGGTATGCCGACTCCTGGCCGCCAGGCATGATCGAAGGCCCTTTCAATGCGCCCTCTTCGCCTCCGGAGACACCTGTGCCGATAAATCGGATTCCGTGCTCTTCGAGCAACTTGTTGCGACGTACTGTATCTTGAAAGAACGAGTTGCCGCCGTCGATCAGAATGTCGCCCTTGTCAAGCAGCGGCACCAATTGGTCGATCGTCTCGTCGGTGCCTTGTCCTGCTTGCACCATGATCAAAATTTTTCGCGGAACTTCGAGCGATTGCACGAATTCCTCCAAGCTGTATGTACCTACCAGTTTCTTGTCCGGTTGCTCGGCGAGCAAGTCTTCGGTTCTGGTGCGCGTACGGTTGTACACCGACACGGTGAAGCCTCTGCTTTCGATGTTCAAAGCCAGGTTTTTGCCCATGACCGCGAGTCCGATCACGCCGATTTGTTGTTTTGACATGAACTTCATTCATCCTCTCTTTAACGAACGTCCAATTTTTGTCGAAAAATCATATATTATCATACCACGATCCGCCAGCATTTTCATAGTGATACCTTCTCCAAAACATTGACTGGACATCGCCTGGGCGGTTGGGACGTCAGATCGTCATCGAACCGAAACCGCCGTCCACGCGAATCAACGCGCCGGTCACGAAGCTCGACGCCGCCGAGCTCGCCAAGAAGACGGCCGCCCCTTGCAGCTCCTCCGCTTCGCCGAAGCGGGCCATCGGAGTATGTCCCATAATCGATGCGATCCGGTCAGGCGATAAAATTTTGCGATTTTGCTCCGCCGGGAAGAAGCCGGGAATAATTGCATTGACACGGATGTTATGCGGCGCCCATTCCCGCGCCAAATTCAAAGTAAGATTGTTGATTGCGGCTTTCGATGCCGAGTAGGTGAATACACGCGACAACGGCGGATCGGACGAAACCGACGAGATGTTGATAATGCTGCCGCCTTCGCCTTGTTCGATCATCTGTTTGCCGAAAATTTGACAGCTCAACATGCAGCCCTTCAGATTGACCGCCATGATCGAATCCCACTCTTCTTCGCTGATGTCGAAGAACGGAGTGGCGCTGTTCTTGCCCGGGCAATTCATCAGCACGTCGACTCGACCTGTCCAAGCGAGCACGTCAGCCAGCACTTGGCTAAGCTGCTCTTTGCTCGTCGTGTCAGCGGTGAAGCATTTGGCTTTGCCGCCCGCTTGCTCGATGCGTCTCTTCACTTGCTCCGCGGTCTCTTGATTGCGGCCGACGACGGCTACATCTGCCCCATAAGCGCCGAGGGCTACTGCCATCGTTCCTCCCAGTGTGCTGTTGCCGCCGATGATTACTGCTGTTTTTCCGCTTAAATCGAATAAGTTCATTGTCCTTCTCCCTCTCTATCATTATTGATATTTGTTTTGGAATGCGGAGATCGCGTCGAATTCGTCTTTCAATTGGTGATAGACACTCAAGTAAATGCTTGTCAACTCAGAGTAAACGTGCGCATGCTCGCCATTGGGCAGATGTGTGGAGCCCGTTGAGATCCAATCGTGAATGCCCGACAAATCGGCTATTTCGCCCATCGCCAATAGCCCAAGCATCGCAGCGCCAAGCCCCGAGCTTTCAATCGATTCCGGCACCGTCAGTGGAGCGGCCAGCACATCGGACATAATCTGCAGCCAGAACGGCGAGCGGGCAAATCCGCCGGAAGCGCGAATTTCCTGCGCCGGGCCGATCAATTCCTCCAATGCTGTGGTGACGGAATGAATCCGATAGGCAACGCCTTCAAGCACCGCACGGATCATATGCGGCTTGTGGTGATGGAGCGCCAAGCCGAAGAACACCCCACGCGCATTGGCGTTCCAATAGGGGGCCCGTTCCCCGGCAAGCAGCGGCAAGAAAATCAGTCCACCCGAGCCGGCCGGAGCTTGCGACGCCAGCTCGGTCAAGTGATCGTACGGATCTTTGCCCAACTTGCGGCCATCTTCCGCTTCTCCCGACGCCAATTCGTCGCGAACCCAGCGGAACATGATCCCGCCGTTATTGATCGACCCGCCGATCACCCAGAAATCTTCTTTCAGGGCGTAGCAGAACAATCGCCCATGCGGGTCGGTGAGAGGCTTGGGGGAAACGCCGCGGACGGCGCCGCTCGTGCCGATCGTCAAGGCGAATTGCCCGCGGTCGATCGCTCCGATGCCGAGGTTCGCCAGCACTCCGTCGGACGCCCCGACAACGAACGGCGTATCGACGGCAAGCCCCATCTGCTCGGCAATTGCGGCGGGCAATCCTTCGGCGCGGTACGTTGTCGGCACAGGGGTCGACAGCCGTTCGCGATCGATCCCGGCGGCCGCCAAAGCCAACTCGTCCCAATCGAGCTGGAATAAGTTGAGGTGCAGCGGGGTGCCGGTGTTCAAGTATATTTGCTGGCCGTCGTACTCCGTCTTCAGCTTGCCGACGTAGCGGGCACTGCGGTTGTCCGCCCACGTTATACAACGCGTCAGCAGGTTGAGATCGCGGTCAACGGCGATCAGGCTGTGCATGGCGGAGCTGAAAGATATGCACAGCACTTGGGCGGGCGACACCCCCGATTTGTCCATCACCCCGCGAATACCGCGAACGACCGCATGATATATTTCCAGAGGATCTTGTTCCGCCACATCGGGGCGGGGGGTGAGCAAAGGATATTCGATCGAATGGGAGGCGACGATCCGTCCCGACCGGTCGATCATCAGCGTCTTGGTGCTGGTCGTGCCGAGATCGACGGCAATCACGTAAGGCTTATTGGCTAAACTTGAA
>JAJFMO010000496.1 GCA_020697475.1 Paenibacillaceae bacterium
CTTCGCTTAACTGATATCGTTCTTTCACCGCCTGGCAACCCTGAAGAGAAGCCCCGCCGTACACTAGTTGAAAATCAACAGAGGAGCGGTTGGCGCACACGATCGCAAGCTCGCAGGTCAGCCTTTCACTTAACTCGGACAAAAACCGGAGTTCCCCATCTTCCCCCATCCATCCCGGGGAGATGCCGCTGCAAATTCGCTGAACTCCATCCCGCAATTTGTATTTCTGCCCCTCCGTCAGCGGAACGGACAGGCCAAGCTCGGTAGGCACACCGCTCCGGTGAATTCTTCCCAGCCCTGTCGCATCATAATTCAAATCGGCTTGCGTATCGATCTCCAGGGAATATCCTCCCGCATTGGCGAACACCTTATGGAACGAGGGCGATGTCTGCAAAACATACCCGCCAGCTTCTGCCGGACAAGGCGCTTCAGCGATCGTCTCGTCGGCAAATAGGCAGCCGATGGCAAGGAACGCCCCCATCGTGATCATGTATTTGTCGTAATATCCGTAAGTTTCCGTTCCGTAATCACTTTCAATCGGATAATAGTTTTTAATATGCCGCACCGGGGTCTCTTCAAGCCAACGGCGGATGGATTGAATCGCCAAATGTCCGCATCGTTTGAAAGCGCTGGCCAGCCGGAGATTGCCTTCCCGCTTGTAACGCGAGGCTTCATATTCGCAGTTGGCGGCAATCAACGCTTCATTGAACAGATATTGATTGCTCCTTCCCCCGTACGGAAATTCGAAGGCGGCCGACTGCATGAACAAGGTCATCAAGCTGGCTTTACGCAGGTGACCGTCCAACTCGGAGGTAAACTCACCGGCGTATCCGCTTCCAAGCATCAGTTGAATTTGGCACCGGGTCGTCAAATCGTACAGGAGGGGGCAATGAGGATCCCGATACATTCCGTTGACATCGAATTTGGACAGCTGAACCGGCCAATGTTTGGCGAAATAAGCGGACGTATCGGTCAGCCCTTCCGCCTCGCGCAAATATTCCCCCAC
Source organism: Paenibacillaceae bacterium (assembly GCA_020697475.1). Lineage (GTDB taxonomy): Bacteria > Bacillota > Bacilli > Paenibacillales > NBRC-103111 > JAJFMO01. The sequence goes on from JAJFMO010000496.1 coordinate 1,007, forward strand.
CATGTTGTACACGTTGATATTATGCATCTTGAGTTCATCGCCGGGTGAACGAATCACATAACCAAATTGAAGGGAAGGATCGATCCTGCGGAGGTCGTCATACCATTGCTCCCGCTGCGGTTCGGGAATCTGCCGCTTCATCCAGCGAATCGCCATCATCATTTCCTTCAATGAAAAATCGGCGATCGGGTTGGCCCGGAAAGCAACCATTTCCCGGCAGCATTCGGTCATCATATGAACCCATAATTCCGTGTGCTGCACCATGCGGCCCCCGTGAATCAGGCAAGCCAACACATTCGTCAATCTAGAGTAAGATTGCAAGTCCAGGTATGCTCCCGATATTTGCTTTCTGCTCCTGATTTGTTCCTCTGAGTAGGCGTTGAAAGCGATTTCCAATAGATCCAGATAAGTTTCTTTCGTCACGGGAGTCGGCTTCAAACGGCCATTCAGCGGCTCCCAGGTCGACAAGTCGGCCAAATAGGACTGCAATTGCACCGAGTGTCCCTCCTCGAATGTGGGTTCTTAGGTCGCCGCTCGCTTACTTCATGCGCTCTTGCCCCCTCCCCTGCAGCAAAATACCGCTTACAATGTCGAGTGTAGCACATCGTTTCCCGGCTGCTGAATGGAGGAATGTCTCGCTTTTTTGCACAATCCTATCCTCATGGAGCTCCGTTAGTGAAAAGATTTATAATATTCCGTCGGAGATAACCCGGTGGTCTTCTTGAAGATCCGGCTGAAGTAGTAAATATCGTCGTAACCTACCTTTTCCGCTACTTCGCCGATGGAATACAAACCGCTTCGAATCAAATCCTTGGCTATGTCCACGCGAATCGAGATCATATACTGCAATGGCGCAGTCCCATAAGTTTCGCGGAAAATGCGATGGAAATAGCTGACACTTAAGTTTGTCCGCGATGCTAATTCCTCAACAGTAACTAGGGAGCGGTAATGCTTCTCCATATATTCGATCGCGGGGTTCAGCTTGGCTACAGCCCGGTCATTCAAATTTCGACCTACCACATCGTTAGCCAAGTGATAGCAAATATCGTGCATAATCGCATTGCAGCGGAGCTTGTAGCCGAGACGTTTCCTCGTCCAAACATCGAGGATTTCATAGAAAGCGGCACGGTAATAAGCAGGGTTGCCGACTGGATTGACCTCACTGAACGGCAAGGATGTTTCCTCGTCCGACAAAGTATAAGATATCAGTATGAATTCGAACGGCTCCTCGGGATCGGCGACTCTTCTATATTGGCTGCCCTGCTTCAGGAAGAAAATTTGATCTTTTTCCACCGCCATGCTCTCTTGTTTATCCCTGTAGTAAGTCGCTCTGCCTCCAAATACGAGCACGATTCCATTGTCGCTCCTGGACTTTTGTTCATGGACCAACTGATCGACGTATTTCCTGGAATAGATGACATTAATCTTCACCAGGGACAAATCCATATCCGAATAGGCGCCAATTTTACTAATCATCATGTAACTCGACCTCGCTTTGCGAATACCCTCCGTCTCTGCGACGGTTATTTCATCGATTATTTCGCCGTTCGACCCCCTTTCTCCTCGCCGTCCTTGCGAATATTGTAGTGAAACTTCCAAAATTTGTGGGGCGGGTTGTCCGTCCCCGCTTATAAAGGCGGTGCTGCAGGATGATCTGGATTGTGGTGGTGGCGGTAGTCGTTGTGGCAGCAATTGTGCTGGTGCGACGCGGCGGAAAGTGGCAGGCTTTGCTCTCAGCCAGCGGCGATGCCGCAGACGAAGTGCGGGCCAAGTATACACATTTGATGGCAAAAAACATTCAATGCAAGCTCAAGACGGAAGTCGGTTCGGTTCTCGGCGCAACGCCCGAGGCGGAAGCGGAGACAACAACGCTGCTTATACATGAACAAGACGTCGACAAGGCCAAATCGTTGCTCGAACAGTATGAGAAAGATAGCCAATTGTTGAACTTTTAGGTTGGGCCTGGCGCCAAGTGGCGCAAGCAAAGATGTGTGAACCGAGGGATCGTAGATCACCCCGGTTCTTTTTTTGAGCTTAAGTTGGACCATGCAAACGACACTTTCCCATATCTAACGACTGCCAGCGACGCTATTTGCCCCAGAATGCGGCTTTGCAAACTCTAACGACTGCCACAAGCGTTAATTCGGGTTTTTAACCCGATTTCTGTGAAAAATAGCGAAATAGCGTCGCTCACAATCGTTAGATTCTGGATTCGGATAAAATCGTGTAAATAGCGTTGCCCACAGTCGTTAGACTTTAGGCAGCCTTTTTCATAACCCGGTATCACAACGCCTTGCCTGAATATAACATTGGGCAATCCCACCCCCATTCGAAAACTTGTATATTGTATATGTACAAGCAAAGAGGCGAAGTCCGTCGGACTTCGCCACTTTGCCTGCCGCTTGCGGATGGCGGTGGATGCTCCTACCCCTCGCTGCCCAAGAAAATATACCGCG
>JAJFMO010000497.1 GCA_020697475.1 Paenibacillaceae bacterium
CTCGAAGAGAAGTGAATGACGTAGGTCCTAGCGGATGAAATTTTCACAAATTTTATTCCTGGGAAGGGGGAACCGAAAGATGGAATATTCGACTTTCGGAAGACACGTTGCCGTTGACGCATGGGGTGTGGATTTTGCGCTTCTGGACAACGCGGACTGGCTCAAATCGCAGATGGTTGAAGCCGCTGAAGTTTGCGGAGCCACAGTACTATCCGTACAGGCGAAGCAATTCGAGCCTCAAGGCGCCACCGTGTTGGTATTATTATCGGAAAGCCATATCTCGATTCACACGTATCCTGAGAGAGGGTTTGCTGCGCTGGATTGCTACACATGCGGCGAAACGGTTGACCCCCAACTTGCGATTGATCACATGATCTCGGTTCTTAAACCGCAGACTGTGCAAGCGAAGAAGCTGATTCGCGGATTGGGCGATATTCTGGTCGAGACCCCGACGATTCGGCAGGCCGAACTGGTGAAATGAACAATTAAATATGTTTCCGACGACTGCAAGCCCACGCGGCTTGCAGTTTTTATTTGCCTAGCGGTATACACCTAAGGCCGTCCGCCAACAATAGGAAACGAGGCTGCAGGAGAGCTTTAAGCTTGTCATTTTCGGAAAATGGTCAAGAATTATGCGGGTGCATGCGGTCGACTGTGCTATAATAACGATAATTGAGGACGGATATGCAAGAAGGTGACGAAGGGACTTTATGTACATCATCGCAGCAGGTATTAATTATCGGACGGCTCCGGTACAAATAAGAGAAAAGTTTGCCGTGGAAGAAGCGGCGCTGCCCACAAGATTGAACGAGCTGATGCGCTCGGGACACGTGAGGGAAGGCGTCGTCTTAAGCACGTGCAATCGGATGGAGATATACGCGGCGATCGACCCGGAGGAACGCGAACTTGGCTTCCAGGCGATTCGGTCGTATCTTGAGGACGGGTTTCAAGTGTCCCAAGAAGCTTACGAACCTTATCTTTACATAAAAGAAAACGATCAAGCGGTGCGCCATTTGTTTCGGGTCGCCTGCGGGTTAGACTCGATGGTCATCGGGGAAACGCAAATTTTAGGCCAAGTAAAGCAAGCTTTCCTGACGGCTCAGCAGTTGGGTACGACAGGCGCGTTGTTCAACAGCTTGTTCAAGCAGGCGATTACGCTCGCCAAGAGGGCGCACGCAGAGAGCTCGATCAACGACAACCCGGTATCGGTCAGTTACGCTGCCGTGGAGTTGGGCAAGCGGATTTTCGGTGGTTTTACGGGCAAGACGGTGATGATTATCGGCGCGGGCAAGATGAGCGAGCTGACGGTCAAGCATTTGCGTTCCGGCGGCGCGGACAAGGTGGTTGTCGTGAACCGCACGTATGCGAAAGCGGCGGAATTGGCCGGGAAGTTCGACGGGATTGCCTGCGATATGGAACATTGCCTGGACTATATGTCCGAGGCGGATATCGTCATCAGCTCGACCGGATCGAACGATTACGTGCTGCGCAGAAGCGATGTGGAGATGGCGGTTACTAAGCGCAAGACGCGCCCGCTGTTCATGATCGATATTGCCGTACCGCGCGATCTTGATCCGAAGATCGCCTCGTTGCCGAACGTTTTCCTCTATAATATTGATGATTTGGAAACGATTGTGAAGACGAATCTGGAAGAACGCCGACAAGAAGCGGCGACGATCGAGCGAATGATCGAGGCGGAGATGGGGGCCTTCGAGGAGAGGGTTCATTCCTTGGCCGTCGGTCCGCTGATTCTGGCGATGCAGAACAAAGCGAAGAAAATTCATGGGGACACGATGGACGATCTGTTCCGCAAGCTGCCGGATTTAAGCGAACGGGAGCGCAGCGTCATTCGCAAGCTGTCGATGAGTATCGTCAACCAGATGCTGAAAGAACCGATTCTTTGCGTGAAGGAGTTGCCCGCCGGACGCGATGGGGATAAGGCGATGGAGCTGATCGCGCGCATGTATGCGTTGGAACCGGTGCAGGCAACGGACTCTCAAGCGGGAGAAAGCCGGGAAGGCGACCTCTTGGAGGAGGGCGGCTCCAAGTATGAAGTCAAAGGCAATGAGGGATGGCGTGACGGCGTATTTCAGGTGCTGGGTTTGAACCGATGATTTCCGCTGCTTGGATTTACAACGGCATCATTTATTTGTACGCCCTGAGCCTCTTGTTTACTTTCTCCGACTTCGTAGGCGCGAACCGGAGAACGAAACGAATGGGGACAGGGTTGCTTATTGTCGTGTGGCTGCTGCAATTGATCGATTTGGCTGGAATTTTGTACCGAAGCCATACTTTGATCGAGTTCAGCTTGCAGGAAACGCTGCTTTTATATTCCTGGCTTCTGGTTACGGCTTCGCTTCTGATTCAATTGGTTTTCCGTGTGGAGCTGTTTCAATTTTACATTAATTTGCCGGCGTTTGGAGTACTGCTGCTGCCGCTGTTCAACAATCCGAGCTTCTCGACGTCGTTGAAAGATGCGTTTGCAGGCGACAAGTTGCTGCTGGTTCATATTGCGCTTGCGATATGCAGTTATTCGGCGTTTGCGGTATCGGCCGTGTTCTCGGCGATGTATTTGATCTTGCACCGCCAGTTGAAAGGACGCCAATGGTCGCAGACGATGAAACGCATGCCGAGCCTGGAGGCGATCGACCGGTCGGCGTTTGCCGCAGCGGTTGTCGGGGTGCCGCTGCTGGCGGCGTCGGTGGCGCTTGGGGCGGACTGGATTTGGCGGCAGGGCGATAAGGCGATGCTGCTCGACGAGAAAGTGATCGGGTCGCTTGTAGTATTCCTGATGTATGGGATTGTTGTTATTCAACGGTTTGCTTGGCAAATGACTCGGGTGAGGCTGTCGATATGGAACGTGGCGGCGTTCGCCGTGGTGTTGATTAATTTGCTTGTGACGAATTACTACTCGGCGTTTCATCAGTGGAATGGCGGCTGAAAGCTTGATTGCTGAAGTGGTGGCCGATACTGGCGATTTTGCTGGCGGCCAATATAGATGACCAATAGGGACTACCAATAAGGACGACCAATACTTAGATGGAAAAAGGGGTGTCGGCGATGCGGAAGATTATTGTGGGAACGAGGCAAAGCTCGTTGGCTTTGACTCAGACGCAGCAGGTGGTCGACCGGTTGAGCCGGATCTGTGCGGAGAACGGGCTGGATTGCGAATTTGAGCTGAGAAAGATTGTGACCCGCGGCGATCAGATCCTCGACGTGACGCTATCCAAGGTGGGCGGCAAAGGGTTGTTCGTGAAAGAGATCGAGCAGGCGATGCTCGATTCCGAGATTGATTTGGCCGTGCATAGTTTGAAGGACATGCCGGCGGAGTTGCCCGATGGGCTCGTCATCGGGGGGGTCCCTGAGCGCGAGGACCCTCGCGACGCGCTCATTTCGTTAGGCTCGCGGACGCTGCGCGATTTGCCGGCCGGCGCCGTCGT
>JAJFMO010000498.1 GCA_020697475.1 Paenibacillaceae bacterium
CTCGGCGCCGCTTCAGCCTCCTTCATCACTTCCGCCGGGAACGCTTCCGGCAGCTGATACTTACGGATAATCGAGATAATATCGACGCCCGGATCGTCCTTGTGCCCGAGCACCTCAATGACCTCGCCCTCGGCAGCCGCCCGCCCTTCCGGATACGTGACCAGCTTCACGACGACCTTCTCCCCATCTTGCGCTCCGTTCGACTTCTCCTTGGGGATAAAAATGTCCCGATAAATCCGCTTATCGTCCGGCACGACAAACCCGAAGCTCTGTTGATCGGCATACACCCCGACAATCTGCGTAATCGCCCGGTTCACAACCCGGACGACTTCCCCTTCGAGCTTGCCGCCGGCCGCGCTCTTCGAAGTAATGCGCACGAGAATCGTGTCGCCGTTCATCGCCCCGTTCATATCGTTGGCGTGAATGTACACATCCGGGTGTTCCTTGTTGTCCGGCAACAGGAACCCGAACCCCTTGGCATGCGCCTGCAGCCTGCCCGGCAGCAAATTCATCCGCTCCGGCACCCCGTAGCGATTGCGGCGGGTGCGCATAATTTTGCCCGCTTGCTCGAGTTGGTTCAACAGCTTCAGGAACGTCTTGAAATCCTCCGCCGAGTCAATCTCGTAATGCTTTTCCAACTCTTGATAGGTCAAAGGCTTGTACGCCTCGCCCCTCATAAATTCCATTAATTCTTCTTCCGTAATCATTCTTGTCTCCTTCGTCTTTCATCATCATTATTATCAGTATTTCCAATTTTTCTTCCCGCTCACCCCTGGTTGTCGTTGCCTCATGAAATTTCCTTGGGAGTCTGTCCGATGAACGAACTTTCCTGCCTATACGACCAACGTTGCTCCGTCGGACAAACTCCTGAAATGCAAAAAATGCAGCAGAGACCCTAAGCCCCTGCTGCATAATCGTATACGGACTATTTAGACTTGCTTCACGAAATACGCGACGACAACGGCAAGGATAAAAAACGCCGTACCGAATCCGACCGTCGCCCGCTCCAGAAATAAATCAAGCCCGCGCGCCGTCTGCTTGCCGAACAGATGCTCAGCGCCTCCGGAGATCGCTCCGGCCAACCCGGCGCTCTTCCCCTTCTGCAACAGAACAACAATAATTAAGCCAAGCGAGGCGATAATCAGCAGAACCTTAAAGAAAATCTCCATGAGGTGTTTCCCTCCATTGGTTGATCAGTACCTTGCATTATATCATACAAGTCCGATCTTATACAAGCCCGATCGATTTCAAATAGTCGATGCTCATTTTCACGCTGGTAAGCGGAGGATGGTTGTAGCAACGGTCCTGTTCCACAATATACCCCTGTACCCCGACTTCCTCGGCCACCGCGAAGATCCCCGAGAAGTCAATGATTCCATGCCCGACTTCGGCGAAAGAACCGTCGGCGTCGTTCGCCATATCTTTGACGTGCACCAGCGGGCAGCGCCCTTTGTACTTGAGCATGTAATCGCGCGGATCGGCTCCGCCTTTCTTCACCCAGTACAAATCCAGCTCCGCCTGCAACAAGCTGCTGTCTACGCTCGCATACATCCGGTCGAGAATCGGCTGTCCGTCAATTTGCTGAAACTCGTGCGCATGGTTATGGAACGCAAACACCAAACCTTGCTTGCGGCACGCTTCGCCAAACGTCCGGAACTCAGCCATCAACTGATCGAGGAACGCCGGATCGGTAATTTTGTCTTTGGGAGACGACGGGCACACCAGATACTTCGCCCCGATTTCCAAGCAATACTCGATTTGCTCGTTCAACTCGTTACGCAAGAGAGGCAAGCCGACATGGCTGGACAGCGCCTTCAGCCCCAGTCCGTCAAGATGCTTCTTCATCTCCTTGGCCCCGATGCCGCCGTAACCGGCGAACTCAACCGCCTGATAGCCCATCTCCGCCACCTTGCCGAGCACCCCGACGAAGTCTTCCTTCATCTCCTCGCGCAGCGTGTACAATTGCAACCCTACAGGAATTTTTGCCATTATCCCCACTCCTTCACTTTCCTTTGTTTGAAAAAATACCCCAATGCCGCCTTTGCGCACATTAGGGAAATTGCCAGAAAAAGAATTGACCATGCCAATGCGGGAATACCCGTGCTGTCTCTAAGTCCTGTCGCGTCGCCCGCCGCCCCCGGCTGCACCGCCGCGAGCATCGTCAAAATAAGCGACGAGGACACCGCTTCCTCCAACGTCAGGAAAGCAAGCAGCAAATAGTAGAAATTGAGCTGTAATCAGCTTTAAGCCGAGCCGCTGTTGTCGCTTGCTGCGCAAGTAGAACATCAGCATCGCGAACAGCGCGGATGAGATATACCCCGCCAAGGCGATCGGCACGGCGCTCCACGTCGAGGTCATCGACGAATAGGTGACCCCACTGTGATCGGCGTGCAGCTCCATCCGCAGCACTTGGCCTGACAGCAGCAGCGTTACCAACGCATGTCCGAACTCATGGATCATCGTGTCCAGGTTGCGGAAGAACGAAGAGAACGGAATCGCATGAGTCAAGATGGCCGATCCGATCAAGATCAGAATCGTTTGCATCCATCGCCCCATGGCGACCCCCTCCTCTGTTCATTTTCTCCACGAACCACGATTACCGCAACTTTTTCAAATTGTAAAAAGCTTTCTCCCCACCGTACTGCGACATTGGCGACAGCTCGTCCTCGATCCGCAGCAGTTGGTTGTACTTGGCCACCCGATCCGTGCGCGAAGGCGCGCCTGTCTTGATTTGCCCGGCATTGGTCGCCACCGCGATATCGGCGATCGTGCTGTCTTCGCTCTCCCCGGAACGGTGCGAGATGACCGCCGTGTAGCCGGCCCGCTTCGCCATCTCGATCGCGTCGAACGTCTCGGTCAGCGTACCGATTTGGTTCACTTTGACGAGGATCGAGTTGCCGATGCCTTTCTCAATGCCTTCCGACAAGCGGTTCGTGTTAGTGACGAACAAGTCGTCGCCGACCAGTTGCACCTTCTTGCCAAGACGGTCGGTCAGAAGCTTCCAGCCTTCCCAGTCGTCCTCGGCACAGCCGTCCTCGATCGTGATAATCGGATACTTGTCCACCCATGCCGCCAGAAAGTCAACGAACTCCGCCGAAGTGAACGACCGGCCTTCGCCTTCGAGGTGGTATTTGCCGTCTTTGAAAAATTCAGTGGAAGCCACGTCCATGCCGAGGAACACGTCAACGCCCGGCTTATAGCCTGCCCGCTCGATCGCCGCGATGATCGTCACGATCGCTTCCTCGTTGGAGCTCAAGTTCGGAGCAAACCCACCTTCGTCGCCGACCGCGGTGTTTAACCCTTTTTCCTTCAAAACCGCCTTCAGGTTATGGAAAATTTCCGCGCCTGTCCGCAGCGCTTCCTTGAAGCTCGACGCGCCGACCGGCAGCACCATGAATTCCTGAACGTCGACGTTGTTGTCTGCGTGCGCCCCGCCGTTGACGATGTTCATCATCGGAACCGGCAGCGTCTTAGCGTTGAATCCGCCCAAATACGAGTACAGCGGAACGTCCAGCGTATCGGCCGCCGCGCGGGCTACCGCCATCGATACCGCCAGGATCGCGTTGGCACCCAGGTTCGCCTTGTTGGGTGTACCGTCGAGTTCGATCATCCGACGATCGACGCCGATTTGATCGAGTGCGTCCATGCCGACGATTTCCGGAGCGATCACCTCATTCACGTTATGTACTGCCTTGAGGACGCCTTTGCCCAAATACCTGCTCTTGTCGCCGTCGCGCAGCTCCACCGCTTCATAGGCCCCTGTGGACGCCCCGGAGGGAACGATCGCCCGGCCCATCGCGCCGGATTCCAAATACACTTCGACTTCGACCGTCGGATTCCCGCGGGAATCCAGCACCTCGCGCGCGTACACTTCCGATATGATCGTCATTGTTCCAACTGTCACTCCTTAACTTTGAATTATCGATTTGCCTGTCATGTCAGACGGTTGCTTAAGCTGCAGCAGATGAAGCATCGTCGGCGCAATGTCCGCCAAAATCCCGCCATCCCTTAGTGTAACATGTTTGTCCGTAACAATAAATGGCACCGGATTCGTCGTATGTGCGGTGAACGGGCGTTCCTGATTGTCCAGCACCAGATCCGCGTTGCCGTGATCCGCCGTGATGAGGACGACACCGCCTTTGGCAAGGATCGCTTCAACCACTTTGCCCAGACAATAATCCGTCGCTTCCACCGCTTTGATCGTCGGTTCGAGCATGCCGGAATGACCGACCATATCGGGATTGGCAAAATTGAGGATGATCGCGTCCTGCCGCTCCGCCTCGATTTCTTTCACTGCCGCGTCCGCCACTTCGTAAGCGCTCATCTCGGGCTTCAAGTCGTACGTCGCCACTTTCGGCGAATGGATCAGGAGCCGTGTCTCGCCTTGCAACTCGGTGTCGCGCCCACCGCTGAAAAAGTAGGTGACGTGCGGGTATTTCTCCGTTTCGGCGATGCGCAATTGCTTGAGGCCATTCTGGACGAGCACCTCGCCGAACGTGTTGGTGAGTTCTTTCGGTGCGTAGGCGATCCCAATATTCAGTGCTTCGCTGTAAAGTGTCATGCCGACGTAGTACAGGTCGCGCGGATGACGCTCGCCCCGATCGAAGCCTTGGAACGTATCGTCCACGAACGCTTGAGACAGTTGAATGGCGCGATCCGGGCGGAAGTTGAAGAAAATGACCGCATCCCCCGATTCCACTAAGCCGTTCGGCTTGCCGTCGGCTCCGACGACAATGGTAGGCGGGAAAAATTCGTCAAACACCTTATTTGCGTAGGATTCGCTGACCGCTTGCAGAGGATCCGTGCACGTCGGGCCATCGCCATACACCATGGAACGGTACGACTTCTCGACGCGATCCCAACGCTTGTCGCGATCCATTGCGTAGTAGCGGCCTTGAACCGTGGCCAGCTTGCCGACACCTGTGTCTTTGATGGCGCCTTGGAGGCTGCGCAAGTAGCCGGACGCACTGTCCGGCGCCACGTCTCGACCGTCAAGGAAGGCGTGGATGCATACGTCGTGCACGCCCTCTTTTGCGGCCAGCTTGAGCAGCGCGATCAAGTGGTCAATGTGGCTGTGTACACCGCCGTCGGACAGCAGTCCGGCCAGGTGCAGCTTTTTGTTGTTTTGCTTCGCATGGCGCACCGCGCCGAGCAAGATCTCGTTGGCGAAAAAGTCGCCATCGCGAATCGATTTGCTAATCCGCGTCAAATCTTGATAGACGATGCGGCCTGCGCCGATGTTCAGGTGGCCGACCTCGGAGTTGCCCATCTGCCCTTCGGGTAAGCCGACCGCTTCGCCACAGGCGGTCAGCGTCGTATGCGGATACGTCGACCAGTAGCGGTCAAAGTTCGGCTTGTTCGCTTGGGCGACGGCGTTTCCGTGTTTCTCGCCCCTTAGGCCGAAGCCGTCGAGAATGATCAGCGCGACCGGCTTGGGTCTGTTTGCGCTGTTGTTGGCCATTCAGCGCGCCCCCTCGACCAGCTGGATGTACGAGGCCGGCTCCAGGCTCGCGCCGCCGACCAACGCGCCGTCGATCTCCGGTTGCGCCATAAATTCGGCGATG